>JBCCAW010000031.1:0-19717 GCA_039814655.1 Myxococcota bacterium
AGCCCTTCGTCTGGACGCCGTCCAGGCGCTCCGGGCCGCCTCGCCGGCCCTTCGCGTCGGCGTCGTCCAGCCGAACCTCCCGGTGGCGCACGCGAGGGACCCGCGTCGCCTCGCCGGGCAGCTCGAAGGGCTGCAGAGCGCCACGGCGCGCCTCGAAGCCGCGGGGGCCGAGCTCGTCGTCTGGCCGGAGGGCGCCTACCCCTACGGCGTGTCGCGGACGGCCCGGCAGGCGCCCACCGGGGCCCGCGCCTTCGGTGCTCGCGGCCCGCTGCTCACGGGCGCGATCACCGACGCCGGTCGCTGCGCGCGCTGGAACTCCGTGCTCTCCGTCGCGCCGGACGGGGCCCTGCTGGGCGTCAGCGACAAGGTCGAGCTCATCCCCTTCGGCGAGACCGTTCCGCTCTGGTCCTGGCTCCCGCCGCTCCAGGAGCGTTTCCCCTGCCCGGGCCTCCGCGCGGGGGAAGCCCCGGGCGTGCTCCGCGCCGCCAACGCCCGCGTGGGCGTGCTCAACTGCTACGAAGACGTCTTGCCCGCGCATGCGCGGCGCGTCGCGCAGCACGCGCCGGACTTTCTCGTCAACGTGACCAACGACGGCTGGTTCGGACCGAGCGCCGAGCCGCACCTCCATGACGCCGTTGCCCGGCTACGTGCCATCGAGACGCGTCGAGACCTGGTCCGGGCGACGAACACGGGCGTGAGCAGCCATACGGCGGCGACTGGCGAACGCCTCGCCGCCACGGAGATCTTCGTCGCCACGGAGCTTCAGGCCGACGTGCGGCGTCTGGCCGGCGTGACCGCCTGGGTGCGCTTCGGGGACACCACGACGCCGGCGCTCACGCTGGCGCTTCTGATGACCGCGTGGACGAGGCGCCCGCGCGCGTGAGCCCGAGGAGCTGGAGCGGTTCCGGGGAGCGGCGCATCACGATCTCCGCGCCCACGTCGATCTCCGCGACCTTCTGCGCGCCGTCGAAAAAGAGGCGCCCGTCGCGAATCTTGCTCTTGATCACGAGCTCGTCGTCCGGCGCGACGAGCCCCTTCGCGAGGCGGAAGCGCGTGTCGCCGGGCTGGTAGGGCTCACGAACGACGAACTGGAGCTTCTTCGATCGAAGCGGCAAGACCTTGCCGCCGGCGCTCCGTTGGGCGGCCGTCGAGCCCGCGGCGGGGCCCACCCACGCGCCGCTGCTCCGGTGCTCTTCCTCCACGTCCCCGTGGCGGATGAGATAGCGCGTCGTCGCCGCGGGGCTCGCGTGGCACCAGAGCACGTCGTTGAGCACGCGCCGGTGCCGGACCTCGCCGTCGACACGCACCTCCATGCGCGTGAGCCGCGTGGCGCGCATGCGGCCCGTGAGCGCCGCGTCGAGACCCTCTTCCACATCGTCGCGGCTGGCGCCGGCGAAGTAGCCGACGCTCGCCATGGGGGCGCTGTTGACGGAGAGCATGGGCGTTTCCCCGTCGACGAGATGCGACGACCAGAGGAGCGTCCCGTCACCGCCCAAGGTCACCACGAGGTCCCAGCGGGCGTCGAGACCCTTGACCCGGTGCGCGAAGGTCGCGTCCACGTCGCGCCGGAGGAGAAAGCGCTTGGTGCGCCGGAGCGTCTCGAGGTGCGAGGCGTGTGCGCTCTCGAGGTTCTCGACGCTCCGGTCGCCCATGGCCAGGAGCGTCTTGACCCGGTCGTCCCCGCGGGCCTCGTAGCGCTGGAGCGTCGTGCGCTTGTAGACGACGAGGACGCGCTTCATGCGCCGGCTCCCCCGGCGCGCCCCTCCCGGGCGAAGAGCGCAGCGAGGCGCCGGAGCCCCAGCTCGCTCTTGGCGTCGCCGAGCTGGCCCGCGTCCGCGGCGCGGAGCGCCTCGGCGAGCGCCACGAAGCCCACACGGGCCCCGGCTTCGAGGGGCGATCCGTCCTCCGTGGGGACGCCGCGCTCGGCCACGCTCACGGACGCCGCGAAGAACCAGAGGCGCTCGGCCAAGACCCCCGGGCTCAAAAACACCGGCGCGCCCAGCGCGACGAAGTCCTCCGGCGCCACGGTGAACCCCGTCTCCTCGAGGGTCTCGCGCGCCGCGCAGGCGCGCAGCCCGGCCTCCCCCTGCTCGTCGGCCTCGACGAGACCCGCCGGCAGCTCCCAGAGCGCCGCGCCCAGCTCCGCGTCGCCAGGAACGCGGAGCTCGCGACGGAAGTGAAGCGGTGGCCGCACGGCGCTCCGGAGGCAGACGCGGCGCGTCGCGCCCGGCGCACGCGGCGCCGTATGGAGCGCGATGACCACCGCGTCCGTGGCCCGGCGCTCGACGAGCTCGTAGCCGTAGGGCGGGCTGGCCGGCGCGTCGCCGATGCGGTGGGAGAGCGAGAGCCGGCGCAGCCGAAGCCAGCCGGGCGACGCGGGAAAGGACTCCTCCGCGTGCACCTCGAAGGTCACCGGCGCGAGGGCCCAGCCGGCTTCTTCCGGGCCGCGGTCGTCACCCGCGGCGCTCATGGCTCCGTCCGCGCCGCGCCGTTCCAGCTCAGGCCCACCGAGGGGACCCAGAAGACACGCTGCTCGCCGTCCCCGAAGAGTGCCCAGACGTCGACGCCCAGCGCCGCATGCAAGCCCGCGTCGAGGCGTACATCGAGGTGAACGCCGCCGGCGAGGAAGGCGCCCCCGGCGAGGCCGGCGTTCGTCGCGCCGGCCCATCCTCCCGCGCGAAGCGCCGCGGTCACGGCGACGGGCTTGCCGCGCTCCTGGGACGTGAGCGCGACGGAGGCCGCGAGGGGAAGGAACACGTCGTTCGCGTCGTCGTTGCCGCTACGGATGGCAGCGATTCCGGCCGCGCCGCCCACGCGAAAGGGGCCGAAGGGCTGCCAGAGGTCGACGAGCAAGCCCCCGCCGAAGCGCGTCTCGTCCGCACCCGGGCGGCTGTCCGAGCCCTGTACGAGGAGCGCACCACGGAGCGCACCCGCGGGAAGCACCTCGGCCTGCGCCGGTGAGGAGAAGAGCCACGCGACGAGGACGGCGCCGAGCGCGCCGCCGCGACGAGTCACTTCGCCTGCTTCGCCGCGTCGGCGAGGAACTTGTCGAGGCCGATGTCCGTCAGCGGGTGCTTGAGGAGCTGATGAATGACCTTGAGGGGAATGGTGGCCACGTGCGCCCCGACGAGCGCCGCCTGCTTCACATGGAGGGGATGGCGCACGGAGGCCGCGAGCACCTTCGTGCCGTAGCCATAGTTCTCGTAGATGGCGATGATCTCCTGGATCAGCTCCATGCCCTCGCCGCTGACGTCGTCGATGCGGCCGATGAAGGGGCTGATGTAGGTCGCGCCGGCCTTCGCCGCGAGCATCGCCTGCGACGCGCTGAAGCAGAGCGTGACGTTGGTCTTGATGCCCTCCTCCGTGAAGGTGCGCACGGCCTTCAGCCCGTCCGCGATGAGCGGCACCTTCACCACGATGTTCTCGTGGATGGCGGCGACGGCGCGGCCCTCGGCGAGGATGCCCTGCGTATCCGTAGCGATGACTTCGGCGCTGATGGGGCCGTCGACCACCTCCACGATCTCCCGAATCACCTCGTCGCGAGGGCGCCCCACCTTGGCGATCAATGAAGGGTTGGTGGTGACACCGTCGACGAGACCCATCGCACTTGCGTCGCGGATTTCGTCGAGGTCGGCCGAGTCGATGAAGATTTCCATGGGGGCTCCGAGCTGCCGTCGTAACGGGAGGTGTTCGGCGTTGCAAGAGCGGGCTGATGCCCCGTCGCCTACCAGGTCTCCGGGACGACGCTGAGGGTGTAGTCCGCCCGGTTTCCGGCGCCGCCGTCGCGGACGTAGACCACGTACGTGCCGGTGGCGAGCTGGCGGCTGATTCGCTCTTCCGGGCCCGTGCCGAGGGACGACGCGACGAGCTGGGCGCGCTGGTCCCGGAGCTCGAGGTCGAGGTCCGTCCGGTCGGCGCTTCCGCCGCTCCCCGCGATGCGAAGCTGCACGCGAAAGCGCCCCGGCGCGGGCACGCTAAAGCGGTAGGCGTGCACGGCGTCCAGGCCGTTGCTCGGCAGGGGCGGACCACCGCTCGGGGCGGGGTTGCTCAGCCCATCGATGCGACCCTGAACCTCGTTGGGCGGCGTCAACTCGAGGGGCCACGGCGGGGGCTCCGCGGCCCCGGGGAGGAGCGTGGCCGGCTGGCCGGACCGCGCCAACAGGTTAGCGAGCGCGGGTGGCGCGACGCGGGCGCTGCGGACGAGATGCTGCAGGAAGGTGGGCAAGGCCGGATAGGCCCCCTCTTCCCGGGCGAGCTCGCGCATGGCTTCGAGCACCGCTCCGGGGCCCAGGGCGACACCATCGAAGTCATCGTCGCGGAGCCCATCGGCGCCGTCGGACAAGTCCCAGAGGACCTCCGCAACGGCCCCCTCGGAGCCCAGCCCCCGCATCCCATCGTCTCGGCCTCGCTCGAGGTCGTGGGCCACGCGAAGCTCACCGCTCGGCTCGAGGCCTACGGTGTCGAGGTACCGGGGCCGGCCCTGCACCGCGGCGGCGAACCAGGTCGCGCGGCCCTCCTCCCAGGCGAGCCCCGGGTCGAGGAGCGTGCCCGAAGGGTGCGTGCCGCCGCTCGACGAGTCGCTCGTGAGCACGTCCATCACGAAATGACCGAGCTCGTGGAGCACGATGGACTCGTCGTGCTCGTCCGTGTCCGTGAGCGCGCGGCGCCCGGGCTCACCGCCGAGGAGCTCGATGGTGTAGCGCCCGGAGCCCGCGGGGCGTTCGCCGCGGTAGAAGCTCCAGGTGGTGGTCACCCCGCGGTCCCAATAGGCGAAGAAGGCCGGGAGCCGGTCGCCGGTCCAGCCTTGCACGGCCCACACGCCCTGGCGCATGGCGTCGAGGATGTGGAGGGCGCCGGCGAGCGTGCTCTCGTCGTCGCGGGCGACGAGGTCGACGGCCTCGCCCCACGGCACCCGGAGCGCATGCACCTGCTCGCCGGCCGCGTCCCGGGTCACCGCGAGGCGCGCGTGGTCGCCGATGCGCTCCATGAGCTCGGCGCGCACCTCGAGGGTCACGGCGCCGGGCGCCGCGGCCAGGTCGAAGGCGCCCGTGTCGTCCGTGGGCGCCTGGCCGATGACGCGCCCTTCGCCATCGAGCGCGCGGACCACGATACCCACCGCCGGTCGCTCCTCCGTGGCCGCGGATGCGCCCGTGGGCGTCGGGGTGCGGGCCTCGAAGCGGACGCTCCCTCGGAGCCGCGTCGGGGCCTCCGCGCCTTGGGCTCCCGCCGGGCCGGCGCCGCTGAGCTGTGCGGCGCCCGCGCAGCCCCCGAGAAGTGCGAGGAGACCTGGCAGAGCGAGACGGACGCGCATCACCCGAAGCCTATCAGTCGGGCACCGTCGCAGCGCGCGCGTCGCCGGGCGCCGGGGACGGCGCGGGCAGGGGGGTCAGCTCGATCCAGGCCGGTTCGGCCGCGTCGCCCGCTGTGCTCGCCGCGGGCGGCGGGTCCGCGTCACGCTCGTAGCCGGCCCAGGCCAGCGCCGCGGCCACGAGGGCGGCGAGGGCCCACAGCCCCAGCGCCGAGGCATCGAAGCGGGCAGGGACGCGCATGGGAGGCCCCGAGGGTGGCACAGGTCAGCCGCGACGGCGCGCGTCCCGGAGCGCCATGGCCCGGCGACGCATGCTCCGGATGACCATCACCTGCGTGGCGGCGCTGAGCCCCTTCGCGAAGTCACGGTCCGCGTCGACGATGCGGCGGACGAGGCGCGAGGTCTCGCGGATGTCGAAGCGCGCCCAGCCGACGATGGCGGCCTCGCCCCAGGGGAAGGCCACCGTGTCGAAGTGAAAATGCCCGCTGCGAAGCGCACCGGCGACGCCTTCCACGTGCACCTCGGTGGCGGGAGAGGGATGGAGGCGCATCTGGCCGGACAGGCCGACCAAGGGGATGGGGATGCCCCAGGAAAAGCGCATGCTGCCGTCTTCCCGGCGATCGAGCACCTCCGCCGTCGAGCCATGCACGAGCGTCCGCCCGAACTCCTCCGGGTCGTTCATCACGGCGCGAACGTCCTCCTCCGTGGCGGCGCTGCGACCCACGAAGGCGACCCGGGCCACCGCGTCCCCGGCGAGCTCGAGGAACACGAGGTCACCGCGGGCAAGCACCGGCGCGAGGGCCAGCGGGTCGAGGTCCGGCCGCGCCAGCGCGTCGAGCTCCGTGGGCACCGGGCGCTCGAAGCCCGCGCGCCGCTCGGCCTCGCGCTGCGTCCCGAGGGCCATGACCGTGGCCAAGGAGAGCGTGATGCTGCGCTGCACGCTGGTCCCACCGCTGGCGAGCTGCTCCGCGAGGTAGTTCGCATCGCGCATGTCGATGCGGCTCGCGAGCACGACGAGGGAGCGGCCTTCGCCATCGGGCCGGACGCGCCAGCGCATGCGCCCGGCGCCCATGTCGCCGCCGAGGGACCGCACGTCGATGCGATGGCCACGGGCCGCGTCACCGGGGTAGACGGTCATGGAGTTGCGGCCCTCGAGCTCGAAGACGGAGACCTGCCAGCGCCAGCGGTAGGCCGTTTGCATGCCCTGGCGCTCTTCCAGCGCGATGCTGTCGAGGGCCGGCATGAAGCCCGGGTAGTCCTCGGGCGCTGCGATGACGTCGCGCACCACGTCCGGCGGCGCGTGGACCCGGAGCGCGATGATCACGCTCGGGAGCGGATGGCTCGCCTCACGAAATTGCGAGAGGAGCACGGGCCCACGGTCGAGGGCGGGGCCGAGGAGCGCGAGCTCCTGGGCCGAAAAACCCCGAATGGCGGCCGCGTCGGCGCTCGACGCGTCTTGCGCGCGGAGAGCGCCGGGGAGCGCGAAGACCGCCAGTGCCGTGAGGACGAGCGAGCGGCGAAGGCAGAGGCGGGAGACAGGTCGAGCGCGGCGCATGGCCCTGTGACGAAGCGGGAGGCGCCGAGCTTCAATGCTCGCTCGGCCGCGTGGGCGCGGCACGCCCCCGACCCGCCGCACCCTGCGACCCGCCGCACCGCGCCGAGAGAGCGACGGCGCCGCGCGCCTACTCGCCGGCGCCGCCGTCGAGGGGAATCTCGCTCCGGTCGAAGTCCACGATGAGGCTGCAGCCCGCCGAGCCGGCGACGAGTGCGAGCAGCGCAATGCGCAGGAGCCGCATCAGAACCGCACCTCGGCGCTCACGCCTCCGCCCGTCGGTCCCACGACCGGTGCCACGGTCCAGTGCACGCTCGCCTCCTCGTCCGCGACCACGTCCTCCGGCGCCTCCGCCGC
Source organism: Myxococcota bacterium (assembly GCA_039814655.1). Classification (GTDB taxonomy): domain Bacteria; phylum Myxococcota_A; class Polyangia; order Polyangiales; family Houyiibacteriaceae; genus CALCTH01. The sequence goes on from JBCCAW010000031.1 coordinate 7,218, forward strand.
GTCGCCGTCGAGCGCGCCGGCGTCCTCGAGTTCGTCCTCGTCCCGGTCCGGGCGCTGAGCGAGGTAGAGGGCCACGGCCGTCACGGCCGTCGCGAAGGAGATCCCGAAGGCAATGTCGGCGCCCAGGGCGAAACCCTCTCCGCGGTCCGCGGTGCTCTCCCGGGCCTCGCCATCGAACTGGCTCTCCTGCGTGAGCGCCAGGAATCCCAAGGCCGAGCCCGTGGCGAGGGCCGCCGCGCTCACGGCGCCGAGGGCCCAGACGGCGGGGCTCGCCCCACGGTCGACGTCGTCCTCGACCAGGTCGTCGGCGGGAAGCGGCTCGAGCGGCGGCGGCGCGACCTCGACGGGTTCGGGCTCCGGGAGGGGCTCGGGCTCCATGGTCACCTCGACGCGCGCGTAGCCGCCGTAGGGGACGCGCACCATGCGCTCGGCCGGGAGGAAGCCCTCTGCGCTCACGATGACCACGTGCTCCCCGGCGGGCAGCTCGACGCGCGTCGGTGCCGCCTCGGCGTTGACGTCTCCGTCGATGACGATCTCCGCGCCCTCCGGGTCCACATAGACGTCGAGGAACCCGGGGTTGGACTTCAAGGAGGCCAGCTTCGCTTCGAGCTCGCTTCGGGCCTCCTCGCTCAAGTCCGGGTGGTCGTGGCTAAGGAAGCCCTCCAAGGCGAGCACGGCGCCATCGATGTCGCCGGCGCGTTCGTGGGCTTCGGCGAGGGGACGGAGCACGAGCGGCAGCGGCACGTAGCCGTAGGCCTCGTCAAAGGCAGCCGCCGCCTCGGCGTAGAGCTCTTGCTCGTAGAGCTGCACGCCGCGTCCGTAGGCCTCGCGGGCGCGCGTCGTGCGCTCCTCCTCGCTCAGCTCGGGCTCGGCCGGCTCCGGCTGGGCCTCCGGCTCCGATTCCGGCTGGGCTTCGGGCTCGGCGACGGGAGCCGCATCCGGCGCGGCGGAGCCGTCGCTCTCCGGCTGGGCCAGGGCAGGAGCCACGGCGAAGCCGAGGCAGAGAAGGCACGTGCTGAGGCGCGAGAGAGACGGGCGCATGAGAGGCTCCGGAGGCGCGAAACACGGGCAAGGCCCGAATCGGCCGGAACCTACGGTGACGCCCTCGGGAGGGTCAACCGAGGCAGGGGCCGCTCCGGTGACGGTCCCGCGAACAGTCTCGCGAGCGTGCCAGGAGGAGCGGCTCAGGCGCCCTCGGGGAGGCCGCGGCGCTCGTCAAGAGCCTCCCAGGCGCGCCGAATAAAGGTCTCGACACCGGCGAGGGGATCGCGAAGCGCGGCGGTCAGCGCGTCGACGCGAGCCATGGTGGCGTCGAGCTCGGCGACCACGGCCGCGGCCCGGTCCCCGAGGCTCTCCGTCTCGCGCTCGAGCTCGTCGCGCAGGTCCTCGAGCTGCGCCTCGATGGAGTCGCAGTCGGCACCGCGTCGCAGGAGCTCCTGCTCCACCGCCGCCAGCTCCCAGAGGAGCGCATCGGCGGGCCCTTCGTCGGCCTGCCCGGTCCGCATACGGGCGGCCATGACCGCATGCCGTCCGCGCAGGTCGTTGCGGCGCTGGGCGACGTTCTCCAGGCCACCGCGGGCCTGAGAGAGGCGCGCACCGAGGTCGTCGATGCGACGGCCCAGCCGGCTGCGCAGCATCCGGCTCTGCGTGTCGATCTCCTCGAGCATCCGTTGCTGCTGCTCCGCTTCCGCCACGGCCCCCTCGAGGGCCCGGAGCGTCTCGCCCGCGAGGGCCAACCCGTCGGCGATCGCGGGCGGCGGCACGACCCCTTCCACGGCGAGGCCCTCGAGCGCGCGTGTGAGCACGGAGAAGCGCTCCCGCCAGTGCCGGTGACCGGCCAGACCGCCGCTCGTGGCCGGGTCTTCGGCCCCTTCGAGCGGCGGAAGCTCCGCCGGCGGCGCGGGAATGACCGGGCGATCCGGGGCCAGCTCGGACACGTGCATCGCGGTCGTGTCCATCTCCTCGAGGTCTTCGGTCACGGGCTCCGGCGAGGCCAAGGAGGGGCGCACGTTGCCCTCCGGCCGGGTCCGGCGGAGCAGCGCGGCCTGGTCTTCGGGGTCGAGCACGGGGGTCGGCAGGCCCTCCGCCGCGCCATCGGTCTTCGCCTCTGCGGCGTCCTCGGCGAGGCCCCCCCAGCTCGCCGCGCCGCCCAAACGCTCGCGGACGCTCCGGAGCTCGTCGACGAAGTGATAGGCGTCGCGGAAGCGCTCGTCCGGGTCCTTCGCGAGGCACCGGAGCACCAGCTCCTCCAGCGGCGGCGCGACGTCCGGATGCCGGTCCCTCGGCCGGATGGGCGGCTCCGTGACGTGTTTCACGAGCAGATCCCCGGGGTACTCGTAGTCGAAGGGCAGCGCGCCGGTGAGCATCTCGTAGAGAATCACCCCGAGCGAGTAGATGTCGGCGCGGCCGTCGATTTGCGTCGACTGGATGTACTCCGGCGCGATGTAACCGGGGGTCCCGAAGATCTGCTGTGACCCCGTGAGCGACGGCGCGTCGAGGATCTTGGCGATGCCGAAGTCCAGGATCTTCACGAAGTCGCGACCGCTCTTCTGCGCCACGAGCAGCACGTTTTCCGGCTTCAGGTCCCGGTGAACGACGCCCATTTGGTGCGCTCGTCCGAGCGCCCGGCCGGCCTGCTCGGCGATGTGGAGCGCCCGCGCCGGCGGAAAGGGCGCGGCGTCGAGCGCGCCGAGCAGCGGTTCCCCGGGCACGTACTCCATCACGAGGTAGACGATGCCGGACTCGGACTCGCCGAAGTCCGTGATCTCGACGATGTTCTCGTGGTTGATGCGGTTGACGGCCCGGGCCTCACGGATGAAGCGGTCGCGCTGAATGGGGTCCTGGGCGAGGTCTCGGCGCAGCGTTTTCACGGCCACGAGGCGGTCGATGAGCACGTGGCGCGCGAGGTAAACGCTCGACATTCCCCCGCTGCCCAGCCGGGAGATGAGCCGGTAGCGCCCGCCGACGGTCTTGCCGACGAGCGGGTCCTTGAGCGTGCGGAGGGGCGAACCGTCACGGGGGCACACGTCCGTGCCCTCGGGAAAGCCGGAGCCGCAGGTAGGGCAGACCCTCACAGGCTGCGAGCATAGAAGCCGCGGCGCCCTCGTGCGACCGGGTCGCGGCGGCGGGCACGGTCAGCGCCGGAGCGGCGTGTCCCCGGGACCGAGGCCGAAGCCCGGAGGCCGGGCGGCGTAGGCGCAGCGAAAGCCGACGTCACGCTCCGCGCGGCCCGCGGCCAGCGGGAGCCGGTGCGCGGTGCGGAGCTGCTCGCCGTCCACGCGATGGGAGCCGCCGCGAATCAGCCGCTCGCCGCCGCTTCGCGGTCCCCGCGGGTCCACGGCCCGGCCCGTCGCGTAGCTCCCCGCGTCGAAGCGATCGGCCACCCACTCCCAGACGTTGCCGGCCATATCGGCGAGGCCATGAGGACTGGCGCCTCCGGGAAAGGACCCCACCGGGGCCGTGCCCCGGAAGCCATCGAGGACCGCGCGGCCGCCGAGGCCGCCGTGGTTCGCCAGCCGGTCGTTGAAGAGGCGTCCCCAGGGGTAGCTGCGACCGTCGGGGCCCCGGGCGGCGCGCTCCCACTCCGCTTCCGTGGGGAGCCGTCCGCCGGCAAAGCGGCAGAACGCGGCGGCCTCACGGTGCGTGACTCCGGTCACGGGATGGCGGCCGGGTGCGGGCCCCGGCGGCGCTGGCCCCCTGGGGGGCGGGCACGCTCCCGCGTCCATGCACCGACGCCAGGCGTCCCGCGTCACCTCCGTGCGGTCGATGCCGTAGGCGGACACGACGATGGTCCGCTGCGGCGACTCGAGCTGGAAGATGCGCGGAGCGCAGACGCGCTGAAGCCGCGCGGGCAGCCGGCGCCGGCACTCCGCGATCGCCGCCTCGACGTCGGCCTCGGTGGACCCGCGAAGAAAACTCCCTCGGGCGACCCAGATGCGTCGCGGGCCCTCGAGGCGTGCCCGCTCCTGCGCTTGCGTCGGCGCGGCCACGAGCCCCGCCACGAGCCCGGCCACGAGGAGGCCGGACGCGAGCCACGAAGCCACGGCCTGCGCGGCGAGACCCGGCAGCACACACCCCCCGAGACACCGCCCGAGACGCCGCGCGAGCCCGCGCGTCACGGCGCCGCCGCCCTCGCCGCGCCGGCCGCGTCACCGGCCCGGGCTGCCCGGCGCAAGAGAACGACGCCGAAGGCGAAGACACCCACGCTGAGGAGCTGGGACGTGCTGACGGCGCCGCCAAACCACACGCCGCGCACCGCGTCGCCCCGGACCGTCTCCGTGAGCGCGCGGATAATCGCGTAGCCGGTCGCGTAGAGCCCGAGGCGAGCGCCGGAGCCCGCGCGCCGCACCGGCGTGAGCGCCAGGGCGAAGGCGAGGAGCAGCAAGAGCGCGGCTTCGTAGAGCGGGGCCGGATGCCGCGCGAGCGGCGCGACGAAGGGGTGGTTCGCGTACACGACGGAGAGCGGCCCGTCGTAGCGCGCGCCGTAGCAACACCCCCCGAAGAAGCAGCCGAGGCGACCGACGGCGTGGGCCGCGGGGAGCGCCGGGACCATCAGGTCCGCCAGCTTGAGAAAGGGGACGCCGAGGGGCCGCGCGGTCAGCGCCCCGGCGACGAAGCCGCCGATGGGGCCGCCGTAGAAGACCAGACCCGGGCTCTCCCGGACTCCGTAGAGCGGGTCACCGGTGGCGAATCCCTCGACGATCACGTTGAGCAGAAAGGCGCCGGCGAGCCCCCCGGCCACGACGAACCCGACGCTCGCCACGGCGGCCCCGACGTCTTCCCGCGCCCGCGCCGCAGCCCGCGCCGTGAGCACGGTGCACAGCACGATGCCCAGGGCGATGAGCACCCCGTAGGTGCCGATGGGCCGGACCACGTCGCCGACCTCGAGGACGGTCAGGATGGGGTGCACGCGGGTCGAAGCTCAGGGGGTGGTCGCGGCCGAGGGCAGCCCTGAAGGGGCCGGTGCCGGCGGCAGGCCCGACGAGCCGGCTGCCGGAGGGAGCCCGGGCGCGCGGGGAGGGGGAGGAAGCGGCGGGGGAGCCGGGGCCACGGGCACGGCCCCGGAGCTCGGCGGAGGCAGCGGCGCCGGCATGGGCATCGAGCCGGTGTCTACCTGAAGGAAAGGCGACAGGTCCGAGGAGGTGCCCACGGCGGTCACGAAGGCGTTGCAGGTCCCGCAGACCAACGCGAAGGCGAAGCTCATGAGGAACGCGACGCCGCTCAGGACCATGCCGGCCACCGGCGCGCCCGCGGACTCCATCTCGCGGCGCGCCTGGCTGTAGCCGATGCCGCCGACGATGAGGCCCGCGAGGGACACGGCGGGCGCACCGAAGCTCAGCACCGAGCCCAGCACGGGCACGAGGGTGAAGAGGATACCGCCCAGCATCATGGCGAAGGCGGTGATCCCGAGGACGATCGAGCCAGGTCCCATGGTGCTTCCTACGACGCGGCCGCCGCAGAACTAGCCTTCGTGGCCCCCTTGCCCGCGTCAAGGGCAGGCGTCTCGACGCCGGGCCGCGCCTCGCTATGCTCCGCGACCCGCCATGCGCAGTCAGGACCAGGATACGGCCGCCGAGATCGAGGCCCCCGCGGCACCGCGGGCGGGCCGCTGCGCCATCGTGGGCCGACCGAACGTGGGCAAGTCCACGCTGCTGAACCGGCTGCTGGGCCAGAAGCTCGTCATCGCCACCCCTCGGCCGGGCACCACGCGCTCGGCGATTCTCGGCGTGTACGCCCAGGAGACGCCGCCGACGCAGATCGCCTTCGTGGACACGCCGGGCCTGGCGCGACCGCGGACCGCCCTGCACCAGGTCCTGGTGGACCAAGCACGGCTCGCCCTCCAGGAGACGGACGTCGTGCTCTTTCTCGTCGAGGCGCCGAGCGACCGAGGCGCCCGGACGCCGCGCCTCGAAGCCGGGGACGCGGACCGGCCCGTGGTCGACGCCCTCGCCGACGTCACGGCGCCGGTGATCCTCGTCGTGAACAAGGTGGACCGGCTCCAGGACAAGCGGCTGCTGCTTCCCTTCCTGGAGAGCGCCCACGCGCTCCGGGACTTTGCGGGCTCCGTGCCCATCAGCGCGACGCGGGGCTCCAACCTGGACGCGCTGGTGCGCGAGATTCGCGGGCACCTGCCGGCGGGCGTGCTCTACGAAGACGCGGACTTCGTCACGGACCGGCCGGAGCGCTTCTTCGTGGCCGAGCTCGTCCGCGAGGCCGTCATTCGCCACACACGCGCGGAGGTTCCTTACGGCGCGGCGGTGGTCGTGGAGGCCTTCACCAGCGAGGGAGGACGGACCCGTATTCAGGCCGCGGTCATCGTCGAAAAGGACAGCCACAAGGGCATCGTCATCGGCAAGGGCGGGCAGCGCATCAAGACCATCGGCACGGAGGCGCGGCAGCAGATCCAGGGCCTGCTCCAGCGACCCGTGCACCTCGAGCTCTTCGTGAAGGTCGAGGCCGGCTGGACGGCGGACCCGCGACGGGCGAAGCGCCTCGCCGCCGACGCGGAGGAGCCGTGAGCCAGAAGCGCGGACGCCGCGACGCGCGTGTGCCCGTCGGCGCCGGCGGCGCCCGGCCCATGGTGGCCATCGTTGGCCGGCCGAACGTGGGCAAGAGCACGCTCTTCAACCGCCTCGCGCGGCAGCGCATCGCCATCGCCCTCGACGTGCCGGGCGTGACCCGGGACCGGCACTACGCCGACGCGATGGCCTACGGGAAGCCCTACGTGCTCATCGACACGGGCGGCTTCGACCCAGAGGCCGACGACCCGATGAAGGAGGGCATCAGCCAGCACCTCCGCCTGGCCCTCGAGGAGTGCGCGGTCGTGGTGTGTGTGCTCGACGGGTCCATGGAGCCCACGGGGGCCGACGCGCAGGCCGTGCAGCTTCTCCGAGAATCCGACAAGCCCGTGCTCTTCGTCGCCAACAAGGCGGACTCGCAGCGCCGGGTCTTCGAGGCCGCAGGGCTCTACGAGCTCGGCGTGGACCGGCTCTACCCCGTGAGTGCGCTCCACGGCCGCGGCATGGGGGACCTCGAGGAAGCCATCGCCGCGCATCTCCCGGCCAAGGAGGACATCGAGCGCCCGCCGGAGCCCGAACGCGGCCCGCGGCAGACGCCTCGCCTCGCCATCGTGGGCCGGCCGAACGCCGGGAAGTCCTCGCTCCTCAATCGCCTGCTTCGCGAAGACCGGCAGCTCGTGGACCACCGTCCCGGCACCACCGTGGACAGCATCGACGCGCTCTACGAGGACGGGAAGCGCACGCTCGTGCTCATCGATACGGCGGGCATGCGGCGAAAGAAGAACGTGGGCCGCGTGGGCGTCGAGGCGCTCAGCGTGTTCCAGGCCATTCGCGCCATGGAGCGGAGCCACGTCGTGCTGCTCATGGTCGACGCGCACGCGGGCGTGAGCGAGCAGGACGCCAAGATCGCGGGCCTCGCCGTGGACCGGGGACGCGCGCTGGTGGTGGGCCTGAACAAGGTGGACCTCATGGACGGCGACGCGCGCAAGGCCGCCGTGACCCGGGCCAAGGAGGTGCTCGCCTTCGCCGGCTCCTGGGCGCGCTTCGTCACCCTGAGCGCCAAGACCGGCCGCGGGACCCGGAAGCTCCTCGAGGCCATCGACGAGGCCGTCGCCTCGCACCGGCAGCGCGTGCAAACGTCGGAGGCGAACCGCTTCTTCGAAGAGGTGCTCGAGCGCCACCCGCCGCCCTCCATGAAGAACCGCGCCGTGCGCCTCTACTACGTGACGCAAGCGCAGATCGCGCCGCCGACCTTCGTCGTGGTGACCAACGAGCCGGAGCTCGTGCACTTCAGCTACCAGCGCTACGTGGTCAACCAGCTCCGCGCGCGCTTCGGCTTCGAGGGCACGCCGATCCGCGTGCGCTACAAGGGCAAGCGCAAGGTCGACCTCGACGCGCGGTGAGACGCGGTCACCTGCGGGCCTGGTCGATGGCGTCGCCGAGGGTGAAGCGGCCCTCCACGGGCCCGAAGCCCGCGGCGAAGCGGCCGAAGCTCTCGACCTCGACGAAGACCGTGCCTTCGATGGCGTAGGGGATGGCGATGCTCGGCACGACGCGGCGCCGCGTGGCGTCGTCGAGGGCCTCGCGAAAGACGCGCACCAAGAGACGGATCATCTGCTCCGGGTCCACGCCGAGGCGCACCACGAGGCGCGTCTGGGCGCCGGCCGGGACCGTCTGCACGCGAATGTCTTCGAAGCGGCGCTCGCCGAGGGCCGTGCTCACGAGGAAGCCGGCGGCGGCGAGGGCGAAGTCTTCGGGCGTGCGGATGTCCGGTTGGTCGCTCTGGCAGGCGTCCGCGCGCTGCGTGCACGTGGCGCCGTCCTCGCAGAGCGTGAGGCAGAGCGAGCCGAGCGTCTCCGCGCCGCTGGCGTCCGCGGGGAAGGCCGTGAAGCCGAAGAGCACGGACGCCACGGGGATGGGCACCGGGTTCGGGTTCTGTACCTCGAGGGCCACGTCGAAGAAGAAGGCCTTGTCCGCGGCCGTGGGCTGCGGACCGAGAAACTGGCAGACGAGCTCGGGGAAACGCTCGGAGCAATACACGCGCGCGATGGTCTCGGGACGCGGCGCCTTGGCCAGCGTGAGCTCGGCGAGGCGCACGTTGGGCGGGTCGATGCGCGGACGCGGCGCGGCCGTGGTGCCCCCGGTGCCGTAGGGCCCGAGCAGCTCGGCGCAGCCCGCGCTCGAAGCGAGGCAGAGGAGCAACGGGAGGACTTAGAAACGGCGGTGCATGGCGCGACCCTACGCAAGGGAGCGCCCGGGAGAAAGGCGTCAGCGAAGGCGCTGGATGATGTGGAAGCCGAAGGGCGTCTCGACCACGTCGCTGATCTCCTCCGGTGCCAGGAGGAACGCCACGTCCTCGAAGGCCGGGACCATGGCGCCTCGTTCGAAGCGCCCCAGGCTCCCGCCCTCGGCGGCGCCGGGTTCATCGCTGTAGTCGCCGTGGGTCGCCACCCAGTCGGCGCCGGCGCGGAGCTGGACGACGACCTCCTCGGCGCGGGCGAGGGCCTCCTCGCGGCTTCGCGTGATGCCTTCCGGCACGCGCGCCGACTCGGCGTGCATGACGAGGATGTGCCTTGCCTCGATGCTCGGCGGCCCCGGGGGCGGGTTCTGCCGACGCTGCACGATGACGAAGCCCGCCTCCGTCGCGATGGGCGCGCTGGTCTGACCGACCCGGAGCTGGAGCACGGCCTGGCCCACGGCACTCTCCCGGGCCTCCGCCCGGGTCATGCGGACGCGGTTGGCGTCGCCGGCACCGTAGGCTTGTGACGTCTCGCGGAAGCTCGTGCCGGGCTGGCGAAGGAGGCCGACGACCGTGTCTGCGCGCGTGCGCGTGACGGCGTCGTCTTCGCCCTCGCCGCGCGGGACGACCATGCGAAGGTACTCGATGTTCTCCCGGTCGTCGCCGGCATCTTCGGCGCCCTGGGTCGTCGCGAGGTGAAGCGGCGGCGCCTCGTCTTCCGCGGCCCGGGGCGGCTTGCCGCAAGCGGAGAGGGCGAAGACGCCGGCGAGGAGCAAGAGCGAACGCATGCGCCGCCGGGTGTACCGGACCCGGCGCCGACGCGCCACGGCAAGCTAGAGCGTGCGGCCGCTCGTCGAGTCCAGGGCCCGGTCGATGGAGCCCGGGTCGAAGCCGGTAAGGATGCGGCCGCGGACGTCGAGCACGGGAATGCCGCTCGGCGCGAGGCCCGCCGCGCGCGCCTTGTCGCTCATCTCCGCCCGGGCGCCGGCGTCGGCTTCGATGTCCTTCTCCACGAAGGGCACGCCCTTGGCGCTTAGGTAGCGCGCCGCGGAGCGGCAGGCCGAGCACCACTCGGCGCCGTAGATGATGACGCTCGCGTCCGCGAGGGCCGTAGGCGCGTCGCCGTCCCCGGAGGGGCGCTCTCCGGTGACCTGGGCCACCCAGAGGTCGAAGGCGACGCGATCGAGGCGTCGCACGTCGCGCACGTCACCGCTCGAGACGTCGGCGACGTACACGACGTCGGCCTCGCGCGCTTCCGGCGGCAGCGCCAGCGAATCGATGCGCACCTTCCCCCGGGCGGCCGGCGGCACCTCGTCGATGGAGCCCGCCGCATGTACGCCGTCGGCGTCTACGTAGCTCAGCACCAGCGCGCCCGGGTCCTCGACGGCGAAGGGCGCCTCTGCCGGCACCCCTTCGAGGTCCGGCGCCGCGTCCTCCGGCGTCTCGTCGCAGGCGAGCGAACACACGAGCGCGAGGGAAAGCAGGGCACGCACGGCGACAAGCGTAAGGCGCGGTGCGCCGGCCGCCACCCGAAGCCGGACACCCGAAGCCGGCTTCACCGGAGGCCGAGGAGCCGGACCGCGATGGTGCTCAGGTGCGGCACCGCGGCGCCGAACATGGCGGCCTGCGGGTCCGAGGCGTTGCCGTCGAGGGAGCGCTTGTAGACGCCCTGGGCGATGGCCGCGAGGCGGAAAAGGCCGAAGGCCTTGAAGTAGGCCCAGTCGTCGGAGCTCACCCGGCGCCCGCTCGCTTCTTCGTAGGCCTTCACGAAGGCCGCCTCCGTCGGGATGCCCGTGGCCGCGAAGTCGACGCCGAGAAGCCCGCCGATCTTCGGGAGCTGCACGTCGTAGAGCATGCACGTGTAAGCCAGGTCCGCGAGCGGGTGGCCGAGCGTCGAGAGCTCCCAGTCGATGAGCGCCAGCGCCCGGGGCTCCTCGGGATGAAAGATGAGGTTGTCCAGCCGGTAGTCGCCGTGCGCGAGCGTCGTCTCGTCGTTGACGGGCACGTTCGCGGCGAGGTGCGCCATGAGCCGGTCCATGGAGGGCACGTCCTGGGTGGTCGACCGCGCGTACTGCTCCGACCAGCGCTTCACCTGGCGCGCGACGTAGCCGCCACGGCGCCCGTAGTCGCCGAGGCCCGCGGCCTCCACGTCGACGCCGTGCAGCGCCGCGAGTACGCGGGCCAGCTCCGCGTAGACCGCCACGCGCTCTCCCGGCGCCGCGTCCGGGAGCTGAACGTTCCAGAGGATGCGCCCGACGACGTGCTCCATGACGAAGAAGGGCGTCCCGATGACGCCCGGATCCTCACAGAGCTCGCTGACGCGCGGCACGGGCACGTCCGTGTCCGCGAGGGCCGCCATCACCCGATGCTCCCGCTCGACGGCGTGGGCCGAGGGCAGGAGCTTGCCCGGAGGCTTTTTCCGGAGGACCCAGCCGCGATCGCCATCGCCGATCCAGAAGGTCGGGTTCGACTGGCCGCCGCGGAACTTGCGCACGGTCAAGGACCGCGCCGGGCCAAGGCTCGCGCGCCACCAGGCGAGGAGCGCCGCCTCGTCGAAGCGGTGACGCTCGCCGACCTCCTTGGTGTTGTCAGGCCATTCGCTCATGCCTCGAACTACCTCGGCTCGCCGGGTTTCGAAACCGCGTCGGCACAGGGAGCGCGCGCCCGCCGTAACGCAGGAGGAAGAAAACTACCCTTCCCCGCCGTATGCTCCGGCCGTGATTGTCTACGGCACACGCCACTACGGCAAAGTCGACCGGCTGGGCCTCGACGCGAAGGGCGGCCCCTACGTCGCCACGCGTTTCGCCCACATCTACTTTCTCCCGCTCATCCCCCTCGGGAGCACGCTCGTCCTCGCCGAAAGCGGCAACGGCGTCGAAGGCCTGAAGCTCTCCCTGAGCGGCAAGAGCGTGCTCTTCGCCTACCTCCGGAATTGGAGCGTGTTCCTGGTCGGCGTGTTCGGTCTCATCGGCTTGTTCGCGGCGCAGCACCTGGTGCAGGGCGGGCTGCACGAGACGGTGGTCACCGGCTACCAGGTGAACGCGCTCGGCGTGCAGGAGCCCACCTTTGGCATCGGTCCGATGCGCTGGGGCCAGATCGCCGCCGCCATCGTCGGCTTCGGCGGCGCCCTGGCCATGATCCTGCTCCGCTTCTTCGGCAACCGCTTCGCTGGACCGAGCCCCGAGCGCCGCCGGGAGCTCGAGACCATGCTCGGGCGCACGACGCCGTCGCCGAGCCTTCCGGTGCCCCAGCCCCAGCATTCGGCGTCCCAGGACTACCATCGCGTGCCGCCGGCGCCGGGCGTGCCGCGGGACCTCGCGGTGAACGCGCCGCAGGCCGGGCCGCCGGCGGACCCGCGACGGGGCGGCTGAGCGCTCAGCGAACGGCCGCCGCCGCACGGAGGCGCGCGTCGAGTTGCGAAATCACTTTGAGGCTGCCATCTTCAGTCAGAGAGTCGGACGGCAAGCTATGGCCGCCACGACGACGTCGCGGTCGCTTGGGCCCACTTGCGAGATCAGCCCCGTGACTGAGCCGCTGTCGAGATGAAGTCGCGGTCGCGCTTGAGGCTCTCGTGCGCGAACTGCAGTGCACCGCCGTTTTCAATGACAGCAGCCAAGACGACGTCGCGGTCGCGCTTGAGGCTCCAGTCGGCGTGGTAGAGCGCCAAGCCATTTTCCTTACAAGCCGCCAGGACGAAGTCGCGGTTCTTCCTGAGGCTCTCGTCGGCGCACCCGAGCGAGTCG
>JBCCAW010000213.1:0-9138 GCA_039814655.1 Myxococcota bacterium
AGGGCCGCGCCCACGCGGTCGAGGCCGCCGAGCACGCGCTGCGGCGCGAACTCGTAAAGCACGGCGAGCGTCGCCCGGGGCAAACGCTCGCGAAGGCCCTGGGCCGTCGCCACGGGGGCGTCGCCCAGGTCCGAGAGATGGACGAGCACCGTGTCGAGCTCGCCGGGGTTGCTCCGGAGCGTGGTCGGGGTCGGGGCCGTCTCGACGAGCACGACGTCGGACTCCCCAGGGGCCGCCAAGGGGCGACGAAGCGCATCGCCGATCACGGCCACGCGCACGGGGCCGGCCTTCTCCGTGTCGTCGAAGCCCGTCAGAAAGGTCACGCGGGCCCGAAGCGCCGCGTCGTCGAGGGGCGCCACGTGGCGAATGGGGTCCCCCGCATCCACCGCCGCTTTGAGCAGGCGGATGCGGTGCACCTGGACGTCGTCGTACACGCGTGTGCCCCGGTCCGTGCGCGTGGGCCGAATGGCCCCGTAGCGCCGCTCCCAGGCCCGGAGCGTATGCGTGTCGACGCCCGTGATGCGCGAGACCGTTCCGATCCGGTAGGAGCCGGAGTGATCGTCTGCGCGACCGAAGCTCGTGTGTGCCGTCATCGTCCGCCGTCGCCACGACGCCAACGCTGAGGTCGTCGACGAAGCCTAGACATGATGCCGACCTGCCTAGGTAATTGTGAGTGTCCCCAAGTGAGGAGGCCGGCCGGGACCGGACGCACCGGGGCGCTTCCCCCAAGAAACAGGGGGACGGCCCGGGCTCGGGACCGGCGCGGAGCGGCCTTTGGCGTCCGGCTCCGTTCAGGCCGTCGTGCCGCGGAAGAGCTCGCGGACGACGGTCGTTCCGTCGTCCTCGGCGAGCTTGCCGCCGGCGGCTTCGATGCTCGCGCGGTGCTCCGCGGCCGCGCGGCCTCCCACGACCCAAGGCGCGTGACCGGCGATGGCCTCGCCGTAGAGGCGGAAGAGCCGGGCCGCCTCGGCGCGCTCCCGCGCGAGCGTCATGGAGAGCCCGACGATGCTCGGTCGCACGCTGCGAATCGCGTCGAGGACGGCGTCGACGGGCGTGCGCGCCCCGAGGAATCGGACGCGTAGCCCATGGGAGGCCCAGCTGAGCGCCACGCCGTAGAGCGGCAGCTCGTGCTGCTCTTCGTCGATGCAGGCCAGGAGCGCATGCCCCCGCGGCGCCGCCGGCCGCATGGTGTCGAGGAGCGCGTGCACGATGGAGCCCACGCGCTGCGAGGCGAGATGCTCCTGGGCCACGCTCAGGCGCCCGTCGTTCCAGCGGTCACCCACCTCCGTCATGAAGGGCTTCACGACCTCGGCGAAGAACTCCGCCGGCGTCGCGAGGCGCGCCGCGCGGCCGAGGAGCTGGTCCATGGACTCGCCGTCGTAGCGGCCAACGGCCTCGAGGAGCGCGTCCACGACCCCGTGCATGTCCGCGTGGCCCGAGCCGTTGCGCGTCGGCTGGGGCCCGCGGAGCGTGATCAGCCGCCGGTGCAGCTCCTCGTCTTCGAGCGTCGCGACCACGCCGATGGCGTCCCCGGCGTCGGTGACGGCTTTGAGCAGGCGAAGCCGCTGCAGGTCGCCTTCGCTGTAGAGGCGCGTGCCCCCGTCCGTGCGCCGCGGCTTGATGGCGCCGTAGCGGCGTTCCCAGGCGCGGATGGTGTGCGGATCGACGCCGGTCAGCCGCGCGACGGTGCCGATGCGGTACTCCCCGCGCGTCATGGCCGGCATGTCCATAGCCATAGACTAAACCGAATAGAGACCTCGGCGCCAGCGTGGAGCCCCCCAATTGAGGACACCGTCCTGGAGACCCGTCTTTGGGGAGTGGAACGGATGGACTCCGCGGCGGTGCAGCGCGAAGCTCGGATCCATGCTCCCTCCCCATCGACGCGCGCGGCCCACGGCGCCATGCTCCGGCGATGCGCGCGAGCGCGATTCTCGGGCCCGAGGGGCCACTGAGCCAAGGCATTCCGGGCTGGGAGCACCGCCCGAGCCAGCTCGCCATGGCCGACGCGGTGGAGGACGCCATCGCGCACCGGGGCCTGCTCCTCGTCGAGGCCGGGACCGGGACGGGAAAGACCTGGGCCTACCTCGTGCCCGCGCTGCTGAGCGGGCGCCGCGTCGTGGTCTCGACGGGCACGAAGAACCTCCAAGACCAGATCGTGCTGCGGGACCTCCCGGCGCTCCAGGCCCACGCGGGGCTCCGGCGCAAGGTCGTCGCGATGAAGGGCCTCTCGAACTACCTCTGCCTCCGGCGCTTCGAGCTCTTTCGGAGGAGCGCCACGGCGACGGAGGCGCCCTTCCGCGCGCAGCTCCCGGTGCTCGAGGGCTGGAGGGAGACGAGCCCCCGCGGTGACCGGGCCGAGCTCGAGGCGCTGCCCGAGGACGCGGCCATCTGGCCCTGGGTGACGAGCGGCGCGGACACGCGCATCGGTCCGCGCTGCACGCATCACGAGGCGTGCTTCGTGACCAAGCTGCGCCGCGAAGCCGCCGCCGCGGACGTGGTCGTCGTCAACCACCACCTCTTCTTCGCGGACCTCGCCCTTCGCGGTCCGCACCACGGCGGCATCCTCCCGGACTACGACGTCGTCATCTTCGACGAGGCCCACCAGCTCGAGGACGTGGCCACGGGCTTTTTCGGCGCGAGCGTGTCCACGGGCAAGCTCGAGCGGCTGGCGCGCGACGCGGAGGGAGCGCTCGCCGCGCAGGGCGGAGACGTGACGCTCCCGTCGCACCTCCGGACCACGACGCAGAACTTCTTCGCGGCGCTGCCCCCGCTGCGCACGGCGAGGGGCGCTCGGGAGCCGCTCGCGCCGGAGGCTTTCACCGGCGCCCTCGAGCAGCGCTTCTTCGCCCTCGACGATGCCCTCGAGGCCCTCGGCGCCCACTGCCGGCTCCGCCGGAGCGAGAGCGAGAGCCTCGGGCAGCTCGCGCGGCGCACGGGGCAGGCCCGCGACGAGCTCGCCCGCGTGGCCGAGGGGGCCGACGGACGCTCCGTGGCCTGGCAGAGCAGCCGCGGGCGCGGCGTGGCCGTGGGCGTGAGCCCCGTGGACGTGAGCGACACGCTCCGGGAGGCGCTCTATCACCGCACGGATACGGTGGTGATGACGAGCGCGACGCTGACCACCGGCGGCACCTTCGCGTTCCTCCGGCAGCGCCTGGGGATCGACTTCGAGGTGGACGAGCTCGCGCTGGCGTCGCCCTTCGACTACGCGACACAGGCCGGGCTCTACCTGCCAGAAGGCCTCCCCGAGCCCCGGGATCCGGGCTTTCGCGCCGCCGCCGCCGAAGAGATCGACGGCCTCGTGAGCATCACCGCCGGTGGCGCCTTCGTGCTCTGCACGGCCACACGGCAGATGCACGCGCTCGCCGATCTTCTGCGCCCGCGTCTCGTCGACCGCGGTCTCCCCGTACTCGTCCAAGGCGAGCGGCCCAAGACGAAGCTCCTCGAGCGCTTCCAGGCGGCCGGGAACGCCGTGCTCTTCGCGACGGCGAGCTTCTGGGAAGGCGTGGACGTGCCCGGTGACGCGCTTCGCCTGGTCATCATCGACAAGCTCCCCTTCGACGTCCCGAGCGACCCGCTCGTGCGCGCGCGCTGCGAAGCCATGGAGCGCGCCGGCGGCAAGCCCTTCATGGAGCTGCTCGTGCCCGCGGCCGCGCTCGCGCTGAAGCAGGGCTTCGGCCGGCTCATCCGGAGCCAGCGGGACCGGGGCCTCGTGGCCATTCTCGACCCGCGCATTCGGACGCGGCGCTACGGCAAGGTCTTTTTGGACAGCCTACCGGACGCGAGCCGCTGCTACTCGCTGGGCGAAGCGCGGGCGTTCTGGGAGCTGGCGGCGCCCGGGTAGGCCGGGGCGCCGCCGGGCGTGAGCGGTCGGCGTCAGGGAAAGAGGAACTCGACGACCACGGGCTGCCCCGCGCCGGTCTCCACCAGTGTGGTGCCGCCGACGAGCCCCGTGTAGCGCGCGCTGCCGTTGGGGGAGGCGTAGGTCGGGCCGATCCCGGCCGTCACGGGGCTGCTCGCGGCGGTGACCGTGAGCGTCGAGCCATTGGTTAAGATCGCCGTGTCCGCCACCGTGATGAGCCCCGGACCGCTCACGAGCTGGAAGCCCTGGTCCTGCCAGCTCGTGACCGCGAGCACGCCGCCGCGGCCGAGGAAGGCGACGAGGTCCGCGCTCCAGCTGGAGGCGATGGTCGCGAAGTCCGCGACAAAGCCGTTCTCCTGCTCCGCGATGAGAAACACGTCGACGCTCGCCGTGAGCGTCGTCGCGAGGTCCGCGCTGTCGTCGAGGCGCGTGAAGCTCACGGTGCGACCGCGGGTCGTCAGCGCGTCCTCGATGGCGCTCTCGAGGTTGTTGACCTCGCCGGTGGCCGTCGTGTCGGCGAACTCGTCGTAGATGAGCACGTCGATCGTGCCCAGGTCCTCGGCGCTCGCGACCACGTTTCCGAGGAGCGTGTCGACGCTGGCGTTCCGGTTGAAGTAGTCGTGGCCCACGAGCACGAGGCGACCGGGCTGGGAGTCGCAGACCATCATCGTGCAGCTGCCGGACACGCAGTCGGTCGGCGCCACGCACGCGAGACCGCCGGGGCAGGCGTCGCAGACGGGGCCGCCGCAGTCGACGTCGGTCTCGTCGGCGTTGGCGACGCCGTCGACGCAGCTCACGCACACGGAGGCGTCACAGAGGCCGCTGGCGCAATCGCCGGGCGCGAGGCAGGTGTCGCCATCGGAACACGCTCGGCAGTCCGCGCCGCCGCAGTCGAGGTCCGTCTCCGTGCCGCCGACGAGCCCGTCGAGGCATGTCGCCGCGACGCACGTGTCCACGTCGCAGGTGCCGGACGTGCAGTCCGTCGCGTCGCGGCAGCTCTCCCGGTTCGCGCAGAGGCCGCAGACCGAGCCGCCACAGTCGATGCCGGACTCGTCCTGGTTCAGCAAGCCGTCGCTGCAGAAGGGACGCACGCCGATCTCCAGGCGCCCGGGGGCGCCATCGCCGCCGAAGGCCGTATTGTCCACGAAGCCGTCGCTGCCGCCGGTTCCGCCTTCGAGCAGGAAGGCCGCCGCGGCCACCTCGGGCTCCGCCATCGAGGTGAAGAGCTGTACCCAGCCGCCGGAGCCAGCTCCGCCCGCCGCCGCGGCGCAGCCCGCGCTCCCGCCGTCGCCGCCGCGCACGTCGACCACGCCGGTGACCTCGAGCACGCCGCCCACGCTCTCCAGGCGGATGGCGCCGCCGCCACCGCCGCCGCCGCCGCCGCCGTCGTCGACGCCGGGGTCGTAGGTGCCGAGCGGTGCGTCGTCGTCGACGGACCCGCCGCCGCCGCCGGAGCCTCCCTGGAGAGGCAGGGGCAACACGTAGGCCGGCCCGGCCGCGCCCGGCGCGCCGCTGGTGGAGTCCGGGTCACCGACGCCAGCCTCGCCATCGCCGATGTGCCCGGCGCCGCCGCCGCCCTGGTTGTCGCCGGTGCCGCCGCCGCCGCCGCCGGGTCCGGCTCCGGGAGCGCCATCGAGCGTGAGCACGCCGCCGACGTCCTGACCTCCGCCAGCGCCGCCGGCGCCGGCGCCCGGTCCGCCCGCGCCCCCGTCGCCACCCTCGACGTTGCACCCGGCGCCGCTGCCGTCCTCGCCAGCGGCGTCCAGCGTGCCGTCGACGGTCACGTCGAGGTCAGCCACGACCTGTAAGGGCGCGCTCCCGGCGATCGTGAGCGTGGCGCCGATGGCGAGGGTCCAGTTGCGCGCGAGCCACTCGCCGGTCTCCGCGTTCCAGCCCACCACGGGGATGCCGTTCAGCGTCCCCAGGTCCGTGTCGAAGGTGCTGTCCACGGGGATGGTCTGGTCGATGCGCAGGAAGCGGCAGTCTGCCTCGCAGCCATCGCCGCCGGCGGTGTTGCCGTCGTCGCACTCTTCACCCGCGCTCACGTTGAGCGTGCCGTCGCCGCAGGCCGGGAGCGTGCAGTCGACGTTGCAGGCCGCGGTCTCGCCGCCGGTGCCGGCGCCGTCCCCGTCGCACGCCTCCATGGCCGCGAGGTTCACGAGGCCGTCGCCGCACTCGGCCACGGTGCAGTCGATGTCGCAGGTCTCCGTCTCGCCCCCGGTGCCCGCGCCGTCGCCGTCACAGGTCTCCGAGGCCGTCACGTTCACGAGGCCGTCGCCGCACTCGGCGAGGGAGCAGTCGACGTCGCAGCTGGCGCTCTCCGTCGGGGCCCCGTCCACGCCATCGTCGCAGCCTTCGGGGCCTTCGGCGACGCCGTTGCCGCAGACCGGATCTTCGCAGGTGCCCGCGTCGCAGAAGGCCGACGCGCAGTCCCCGTCCTCGGCGCAGATGCCGCCCGTGGGGCAGGGAAGGCAGGCTTCGCCGCCACAATCGACGTCCGACTCCGTGCCGTTGAGCACGCCGTCGTCGCAGGTCGGCATGGGCTGGCAGATCCCGCCTTCGCAGAGCGCGGTCGTGCAATCGCCGGCGTCCCCGCACATCTCGTCGGGCCGGCAGGTCGCGCCGCAGACGCCGCCGCAGTCCACGTCGGACTCGTCCTGGTTCTGCTCCCCGTCATCGCAGCTGGGCGGCGGCGCGCAGCGCCCGGCGTCGCTGCAGAAGCCGCTCATGCAGTCGGCGGCGGCGCCGCAGAGCGCGTCCATGGCGCAGGTCGCGCCGCAGACGCCGCCGCAGTCGACGTCGGACTCGTCCTGGTTTCGCAGGCCGTCGTCGCAGGTCCCGCCGGGGTCGCCGCCATCGCTCATGTCGAGCGTGCCGCCGTCGGGGTCGGTCATGCCGTCGCTGGGCACGGCGCCATCCACGACGACCGTGGAGGTGCCGCAGCCGAGCGCGAAGGCGAGCAGCAGAAGGGGACGAAGACGGCGGAGATTCAGCATGAGGAAACCTGCAGGCGACCACCGAAACCGGTGTCGCGGGACCGTCACTATACAAAGCGTCCGGGGGGAAGCCTGGAGCTTCGACACGGACCCAACGGTCTGCCGTGCCGGCGAGCCCATGCGAGGCGCGGGAACGCTCGGCGCGGGCCCGACTTCAATGGCCGAGGCGATCGCAGGCCGCGGTGCTTCCCTGCATGCAGGCAGCCTCGAGCTCGGCCTCGCGCATGGCGTCGAGGCGCCGTTCGTCCTGGGCCGGAAGCGGGGGCTCGGGCGCCGTCGCCTCGTCCGCGGGCTCCTCCACCTCTTCAGCCGCCTCGGCCGGCGCGGAAGCCGGCGCTGGCGGGGCGCTGCGCGCGGGCGGCGAGTCCGGACCGCAAGCGACAAGAGCCAGGAGGCCGAGGAGGGAGCGCAGGGTCATGCTGCAGCCTGCCATGGCCGGAGATCTTGCCTCCGTTTCCTTCTCGCCGAACCATGGGGGCGTGAGTCGACGCTTCGCCCCGGTCCTGGCCGCCCTAACGCTCCTCGTCCCCGCGCTGCGTGCGCAGGCGGACCAGACCTCGCTCCCGGACTGCCTCACCATGGAGAAGGTGGTCGCCTACTCGGGCGCCGGCTACCGGCACGCGGCGAGCTTCACGAGCACCTGCGAGCGGGAGGCCGCGTGCGTCGTGAGCAGCAACTCGAACCCCGAGGCCCAGTCGCTCACGGTGCCCGCGGGGCAGCAGCGGACCGTGGTCTTCCACGTGAGCTCGCCGGCCCGGGGCCTCGAGGTGCGGGCGCGCTGCACGCTGGGTGGCTCGTGATCCTGCCGCCCCGGCGCATCCCGCGCCTGGCTGGCGTCGCGCTCGTTCTGGGCGCCGGTGGCTGCGGCGACGAGGGTCCGCCCACGCCCGCGAGCGTCGCCGAGACCTCCTGCGCCGCCCTCGCGCGCTGCGCCTTCGACTCCTTTGGCGACTACTACGACGAAGATCTCGAGCGCTGCATCGAGGTGCGCACGAACCGCTACGAGCGCGAGGCCGGCGAGCGCGACGCCGACTGCGCGGACGCCTTTCTCTATCTCCGGGGTTGCGAAGAGGCGTTCCTCTTGAGCGAGTGCAGCACGACCATGGCCCGGGAGCGCTGCGCCGATCTCCGCGCGAGCTACGACGCGGCCTGCGAGTAGCCGCCCTCGGAGGGCGCCGCGGTCACTCCGTCACCAGGGGCAGCTGCACCTCGTTGCGCCGGAGCGGCGGCGGCATCCACGGGTCGTCGTAGTAGGCGTAGGTCGCCGGGCCGCCGACCTCGAGGGACCGAGCGTCGAGCCAATCGCGGAGCCGCGCCTCATGGGCGGCCACGCGCTCGTCCGTCGCGACGCCGCTGAACTGAATCACCGCCATGCGCCGGGCGGGCACCTGCACCAGGCGCACGTCGCCGGCGGGCGCCGGGAGCGTCTCGAGCGTGTACTCCGAGGGCATGATGAAGCGAACGGCCCAGCCCCCATCGTCGCCTTCCTCCTGGGTCACCGGCGCCGTCATGGCGATGGGCGCCTGCGCGGATTGGGTCACCGGCGCGGTCATGGCGATGGGGTCGCCGCCGCGGGCCTTGGCGAAGATGTAGCGGGCGAGGGGCCCGAAGCCCGCGCTCACCGCGTCCTGCCGGCTTCCGCGCCGGGTCACCTCGGCGACGGTGAGCGCCGGATAGTCGCGGAGCTCGATGTCCCCCTCGGCCTCCACGAGCGCATAGTCCGGCCGCTCCACGGTCTTCACCCGGTAGATGAAGTAGCCCCAGGCCCCGAGCGCGAGGAGCACGATGCCTCCGATGACCCAGGCCATGCGTCGCCGTCCTTTCTTCGCCACGGCGCCTACGTAGGGCTGCGGAGGGCGCGCGACACGGAGCGCGCGACTTCCAGCGCGCCGCGTCGCCGCGCCGCGCGATGCGTCGCCGCGCCGCGCGATGCGTCGCCGCGCCGCGCGGTGCATCGTCTGCGCGGCCCAGCGGCCTCATGCGTGCATGGCCGGCGCCCGGTCGCAGGCGGGCAGGTCCGCGAGCAAGGACGCGATGGGCTCGGACGTGTAGCGCTCGAACTCCTCCGGCGGGAGCGCGAGCAGCAGCGGGATGACCGCGGCCTCCTCGCGGTCGAGATGCGCGTCGAGGGAAGCGTCGTAGGCGCGGAGCGCCGCGAGCACCGCATCGTCCGCCTTCGCGGCGTCGGCGTGGTGCGCATCGACACCTTGCGGATCGACACCGCGCGCATCGACGCCGCCCGTATCGAAACCGTGCGCCACCTCGAGCGCGTCGAGAACCGCG
>JBCCAW010000475.1:0-4822 GCA_039814655.1 Myxococcota bacterium
CCCTGGCGCCTCCGCGCCCAAGCCGCCCGCTCTCCAATTAGCTTGATCGCTCTCCGCCGTTTCGCGGGCAGGCGACGTCGAAATGATACACATCTGCGCCTTCGGAACCTTCCGGTACGCGGAAGCGAAAGGTGCGGACGGTGTCCCGTGCGACGATCGGGTTGGTCCCCTGGCTCAAACGAACCATGAGGCCCCGTCCTCGCGGGACGTCAAAATGGCGTGGCTGCCTTGCGCTGACGAGCCCTTCGGCGCGCCAGGTGCTGGGCATGGGATCGAGCTGGGCTGTGTACACATAAAGCGCACAGTCCCCCACGGTTCGATACCCGACGTTCAGAGTTCCATTCGACGGCTCATGCTCCCGGCCATCGTGCCGGGACCCATCAGCTGCCGAATCGGATGGGAACGTCGCGAAGAGCCACGCCAGAATTAGCGCTGCGGTCCTCGTCATGTTCTCCTCCTTTCGGCTGGCGATGAGCATGACACTTCCGCGCCGTGTTGCAAGGGTGTCACAAAGCTTTTTTAGCAGAGGTGCTTGCGAAAAGTGAATCAAAGGGCGTCTAAAGCTCGGGTTTCGTCGCCCCACGGCCCTCGAAAGTCCCGTCACGAGGTCCCGGCGGCACGCCGAAGCGTGCGCGAGCGCCCGCGCCGCCGTGACGGAGGCCCGGGACGGGGCTACACCGGTTCGGTCCCTCGCCGCGCGGGGGACACCCCCATGCCCGTTAGCGAACTGACGCCGGGCGCCCGTGCACGCACCAAGCGGCGGGCGGAAGACGCGAAAACGGAAGAATAACGAGAATTTCGATGACGGCACGGCATTTGATTGTCAGTGTCGTTCGCGCGCACGCCTCGGCGTGCGCGGTGGAGGACTGGATGACGAAGCGGACTAGCTTGATGGCCCTCACGGCGCTGGCGATGGCGTGCGGGGGCGGAAACGGCAGCGGCGACCCGGACGGCATGATGGACGGGTCGATCACGCTCCCGGACATGGAGGTGCCGGACCTTCCCGACGCGGGCGCGGACGAGGGCGTCCCGGACGAAGGCGTCCCGGACATCGGACCGGAGCTCAGCTGCGCCGAGCGCGGCTTCGGCATCAACTGCAACACGGTCACCGGGTGCCGCCAGGGCATCTGCCAGCCGGCGCTTCAGTTCAACGACATCGGTGGTGACGCGGACCCGGTGCAAGGTCTTCCCGGCGGGGGCAACTCCATCCCGGGCTCGCAGCTCTTCGACAACGGCTTCTGCACGCTCGACTCGCCCTTCGAGGCCGGCGTCGAGTGCGGCCTCGGCGCCGACGTCTGCGGCGAATGCATGTCCTGCGTGACCGCGTTCAACGCCGACGGCTGCTACCTCAACTGCGACCCCGACGTCGCGGGCAACGACATCTGCCCCGACGCCTGGGATTGCGTGCCGCTCAACAACGGTGGCGGCATCTGCTTCGACGGCTGCGCGACCGACACGGACTGCTTCGGCAACGCCACCATCCGCGAGGAGACGAACGGCGTTCCGGGCATCCAGACCGGCGCCGACTGCGAGGAGATCCCGAGCCCCTGCGGCTTCGCGGGCCCCGACCAGCTCGTCTTCATCCCCTCGGCGATGCCCACCTGCAACCTCGACACCTTCGAGTGCGAGGTCACCGGAGACGCGACGGCGGAGGCTGGCGACGCCTGCCGCGGTGACGTCGAGTGCGAAGACGGCGGCGCCTGCCAGGCGGAGAACGTCATCGAGCTCGCCGATGGTGAAGAGCTGACCATCTTCGAGGGCGGCTACTGCTTCGGCCCCGAGTGTGACTCGGATGACGACTGCAACGGCGCGGGCGTCTGCGGTGGCGGCCGGTCTGGCGCGTTCTTGACGGGCTCCACGGACCGCTGCCTGGAGCGCTGCGACCTCACGGTGGGCGTCGATACGGCCAACGTGGCGAGCTGGCCCACGGGCCGCGGCGGCTGCGACGAGGGCTACAAGTGCCTCTCCGACGCCAACGCGGCGAACCCCGAGCTCGGCGTCTGCGTGCCGGATCGGGTGGATCCCTTCAGCGCCAACGGCGCGATCACCCAGGCCTTCGGCTCGGGCCCCGCGGCGCCGAACCTCGGCGCGGCCTGCACCTCGTCCGACGAGTGCTTCAACCCCTTCGGCTACGGCACCTGCATCACGGGCCTGAACGGGCGTGACGGCTTCTGCTCCGTGGGCGAGGCCGGCATTCTCGAGGCCCTCGGTTTCGACGTGTGCACCGGCGACGCCATCGTGGTGAACACCAGCGCGCCCCCGGCCACCGAGCAGGAGTGCCTGCCGACGTGCACCACCGGCGACGACTGCCCGACGGGCTTTGGCTGCATCTCGGCCGGCACGGAGAGCGTCTGCTTCCCCACGGGCTGCGCGGACGACACCGAGTGCCGCTCGGATGAGGAGTGCATCGCCGGCGGCTGCTTCGACACCTGCCGCGACGGAGCCACCTGCGGCGACGGCCTCGGTTGCCTCCCGCTGAACAGCATCTTCAACGTAGACGGCGTCACCGATCCCATCTGCTTCGACGTGTGTCAGAACGACGAGCAGTGCTCGGGCTCGCAGGTGTGCGCCGGTGAGACGGCAGACACCTTCGGCCAGTGCATCACCGAGTGCGCCGACGCCACGGAGTGCGCCGCGGGCGAGGCCTGCGTCGACTTCGACGGTGCCACGGGCGGCGAGCGCGAGTGCCGCGATACGTGCGTGCTCGACGGCGACTGCCGCGCGGGAGAAACCTGCGACGCGGGAGCCTGCACGCTCAGCTGAGCGTGACGCCTCCATCTCGACGCCGCCTCGGTGCCATCGTGCGCCGGGGCGGTTTCGTTTAATCGCTTCGGTGTGGCCCGCGCGGGCCTGCGTTGCGTTGCGCCCAGCCCCCTCGCAGGCTACGCCTCGCGGCCCGGAGCGAAGCGATGTACCTACACCTCTCTAGCAAGTCCCGTGTGCAGAACCGTGGCAAGGCCGCCCGCGTGAAGGCCAAGCGGAAGGCCAAGGATCGCCGCCGCAAGAACCGCATGGCCGGCAAGGCGCTCGGGCGCCGCTACCGGCAGACCAAGAAGGGCTGACGGACCGCAGCGGGCGGCGCCACGCGCGGAGCGAGCGCTTCAGGCGCCAGCCGCCGCGGCCGGTGCCGCTCTTCTGCCGAGGTCGAAACAAAGTCCCGCGTCCCCGTCCCTGGCTGGTAGGTTCCGCCCATGAGCGAGGTGCGTCCCAGCGACCGTCCCAGCGACCCCTCCGGCGAGCGCCTCAGCGATGTCGGTGGGTCGCACAAACTGGTCTTCGTCGTGTCGGACTCGACCGGCGAGACGGCGGAGCGTGTGGTCCGGGCCGCGCTGCTCCAGTTCCCGGACCAGCGCGTCCGAATCCGGCTCTTTACCCGGGTCCGAGACGAGCGCGCCGTGCTCGACGTCATGGCCAAGGCCCAGACCGCCGGCGCCATGGTGGTCTTCACGCTCGTGAAGCCAGCGCTCCGCGACTACCTCTTCCAGATGGCGCGGGAGAAGCGCGTCGAGACCGTGGACGTCATCGGGAGCCTCATCCACAAGGTCGGGACCTACCTCGAGTCGGCGCCGCTCAACGTGCCGACGGCCACGCTCTCCCTCAGTGAGGAGTACTTCCGGCGCGTCGAGGCCATCGAGTTCGCCGTGAAGAGCGACGACGGCAAGGAGCCGCGCAACCTGCGGAAGGCGGACCTGGTGCTGACGGGGGTCAGCCGCACCAGCAAGACGCCGCTCGCGACCTACCTGGCCGGTCGCGGGCTGAAGGTGGCCAACGTGCCGCTCGTGCTCGGCGTGGAGCCGCCCCCGGAGCTCTACGAGGTGCCGGCGCACAAGGTCGTGGGGCTGACCATCGACATCGACGTGCTGCTCGAGATTCGCCGGCAGCGGCTGCTTCAGCTCGGCATGCCCGACGACGCGAACTACGGCCTGCGCGACCACGTGAAGGCCGAGCTCGACTTCGCCCACGCGATCTTCAAGAAGAACACCGGATGGCAGGTCGTCAACGTGGCCAACCGGGCCATCGAAGAGACGGCGACGATCATCCTCGAGAGCTACAAGGAGCGCGAGGAGACGCGCATGAGCTACTGGCCGCCGACGGTGCTCTGAGGCCTCGCGCTCAGGGCGCGAGGTCGACGCACTGCCAGCCGTAGCGCCCGGTCTCGCTCTCTTCCGGCGTCTGCAGGGCGGACTCCATGGGCTCGCAGCCCATCTCGCAGCGCGGGCGCCCGGTCTCGTCCCGCAGGTAGCTGCCGTCGTTGGCCTCCAGGTCGAAGAGCGGCAGCTGCTCTTCGCCGCCCACACGCTCGCAGAGCGGCCGGCAGAAGGGCTCGTCGTTGCGCAGCAGCAGCTCGCCGGCGCCGTCCCGGGCCAGCTCCTGCCGATCGCCGAGCGCATCGCGCGGACAGACGCAGCCGAGGCCCTCGTCGCTCACGCTGTCGCCGGGGCAATCGAAGTCGCCGGAGCAGGCCACGAGCGAGAGCCCGGCCACGAGCAGGCCGTAGCGCATCAGGCTGCAGCGCATCAGGCCGCCCCGTCGCCGCCCGAGCCGTAGGTGTCTGCCACCGTGGAGACGAACTGCGCGAGGATCCCATCGGCCACGCGGAGGCGCCGGCTCAGCTCCCGGGCGATGTTCATGACGAAGAGCGCGTAGGCCTTCACGTCCCGGCGGTAGAGGAGCGTCTCCACGTCTTCG
Source organism: Myxococcota bacterium (assembly GCA_039814655.1). Lineage (GTDB taxonomy): Bacteria > Myxococcota_A > Polyangia > Polyangiales > Houyiibacteriaceae > CALCTH01. The sequence continues at coordinate 4,690 of JBCCAW010000475.1, forward strand.
GTGGTGATCTTGACGAGCATCTGGTTGCGCGGGCCGACGCGGGCGATGAAGCTCTCGATCCCGGCGATGCGGGCGGCGGCGAGCGGCCCTGGCTCGGCGCGCAGGCTGGCTTCGGTCATGGGCGGTCCTTTCG
>JBCCAW010000576.1:0-3846 GCA_039814655.1 Myxococcota bacterium
AGGACCATGGGTCGGGCGCTCCGACACCGAGACTCTGCTCGAGGCATGCGACGCCTGGGGCCTCCGCCAGACGCTGCGGCGGGCGAACGGGATGTTCGCGCTCGCGCTTTGGGACCGCCGGGAGCGGGAGCTTCACCTCGTCCGCGACCGGGTAGGGATCAAGCCGCTCGTGTGGGGGCGAGCGGGCGCTCGCCTCGTCTTCGCGTCGACGCTGGACGCCCTTCGCGCCTTTCCCGGCTTCGACGAGACCTTGGACCGCGATGCGCTCGGCACCTTCTTCCGCTTCTCCTACGTTCCGGCGCCGCGCACCATCTTTCGGAGCGCCTTCAAGGTCGAGCCAGGGACCTGGCTGACGTTTCGCGGCGCCGATGAGCTGCCCTCGCTCTGCCGCTGGTGGGACGCCTCGGCGCTCGCCATGACCGCGTCCTCCACTCCCTTCGAAGGAGGCGCCGGGGAGGCCGTCGACGAGCTCGAAGCCGTCCTCAAGCGCGCCGTGAAGCGCCGCTTGGTGGCCGACGTGCCCGTGGGTGCGTTCCTCTCGGGAGGAGTCGACTCCTCCACCGTGGTCTCCATGGCACGTCGGGTGCGCGGCGAGCCGCTCCGCACCTACTCCATCGGCAACGAGGACCCGGCCTACGACGAGGGCGCGACAGCCGCGGCCATCGCCGAGCATTTGGGGACCGAGCACGTGGCCGGGACGGCGAAAGGCGCCCTGGCGTCCGACCTCGTGCGCGACGCCCTTTGCGCCTACGACGAGCCCTTCGCCGACTCGTCGCAACTGCCCACCTTTCTCGTCTCCCGGCTGGCTCGCGCTGACGTGACCGTCAGCCTCTCCGGCGACGGGGGCGACGAGCTCTTCGGCGGATACAACCGCCACGTATGGGCGTCGCGACTTTGGCGAAGCGTTGCCTGGTGTCCCCTTCCCCTCCGGAGACGGCTGGCCGCATCGCTGGCGAGCGTACGCGTCGAACGCCTCGATGCCCTCTGGGAGTTGGCGTCGCCACCGCTCCCGGCGCTGCGGCTTCCGGGCATGAAGCTCCACAAGCTCGCCGACGTGGCCGGGGCGGACTCTCTTGCCGGCCTCTACGAGGTGTTGCAGAGCGCCTGGCGAGACCCGCTGGGTCTCGTCCCTGACATGAAAAGCCAGATTGCCACACCGACGCTGCGACCTGGCGAGGAAGCCACGGCCGGCATCATGCTTGCAGATCTGCGTGGCTACCTGCCAAACGACATTCTCACGAAGGTCGACCGGGCGAGCATGGCCGTGTCTCTCGAGGCACGCGTTCCCCTCTTGGACCACGAGGTCATCGAGTTTGCCTGGCGTCTGCCCCGCGAGCTCAAGGTCGTTGGGACCACGGGCAAGTGGATCCTCCGCGAGCTGCTCGCACGCCACGTGCCCCGCGGGCTTTGGGACCGGCCGAAGCTCGGCTTCGGCATTCCCATGGCCGACTGGTTGCGCGGACCTCTTCGCGAGTGGGCCGAAGAGCTGCTCCGCCCAACGGCGCTGTCGGACGTGATCGAAACGGAACCGGTTCTCCGCCGTTGGCATGAACACCAGGGGGGGGGCGCTGACCACTCCGCTGCGCTCTGGGCCGTGCTCTGCCTTCAGGCGTGGCGCGTCCGAAAGCGACCCTCGCTCTCATGAGCCCCGTCACCATCATTCAGACGATCCTGGTCGTGGCCCTGGGTGCGGCGGTTCTGCTCGTCCGCCATCGGGCCGGGGCCTACCGAGCCGCCTACGGTCTCATCTGGCTCGCCTACGTCGCGCACATCGGCAGCGCTGTCGCCCAGGTACTCTTGATTCAGTACGTGTACGGCGGCGGCGACGCGGTCTTCTACCTCCAGCGCGGGGCCGAGTGGGCACGGCTGCTGTCCTACGATTCCTCGCTTTACCTGGGCGATGTCGTGGGGATCGTTCTCCAGCGCGAGGATGTCTTCCTGCCGGCGACGGTCACGAAATTCGGCACCTCGACAGCGACCATGCAGGGCCTCACGGCGATCCTCTGCTGGCTGCTCAGCCCCTCGCTTCTCGTGGTCGGAATGGTGAGCAGCGTGCTCGCCTTTCACGGACAGCTCGCCATCTACAACGTTGCCGTCGCGCGGCTGCGCGAGGTCTCTCCGCGGGCCCTTGCGGCCGCAGTGTTGCTGGTGCCCTCCGCCGTCTTCTGGACGAGCTCGCTCGTGAAGGAGGCCATCGCCACGGCCTTCCTTGGCGCGCTCGTCTCGGCCTTCCATCACCTCCTGAGAGGCCGCCCGATGAGGAGCACCCCGGGCCTAGCGGTTGGCGCCCTGGGGCTCGGGCTCGTGAAGCCCTACGTGCTGTTCGCCTTCGTCATCTCCGCCGTCGCCTGGTGGTACTGGGAGCAGGCGCTGAAACGGAGCGGCGGCCGCCGCATGGAGATCCGGCCAGGGGCGCTGGTTCTCGGGTTCCTGGGGTGCAGCCTCCTGCTCATCGTGCTGGGCCGCCTGTTCCCACGCTACGCGCTCGAACGCGTCGTGGAGGAGGCCGCGCGCCTTCAGGCCGTTGGTGCCACGACCGGTGGCGGCTCCGACTATGCTCTCGCGGCTACCACGTCCGCCTCTGCGGCCGGTCAGTTCGTGCTGGCGCCCCTGGCGGCCTTCACCGCGCTCTATCGTCCGCTCCTCATCGAGGTGCACAACCCCCTTGCGCTCATCGCCGCGCTCGAAAACACGGCCTTCCTGGGGTTGACCGTTTCGGTCATATGGCGCCGTGGCCTGCGGCAGACACTGGTGCGTGTCGCGGAGAACCCTCTCCTCGTCTTCTCCGCAGTGCTAGTCGCCATCCTAGCGGTGGCCGTGGGCCTCGCCTCGACGAACCTCGGGACGCTCTCGCGGTACCGAGTTCCGCTGGTTCCCTTCTTCGCGTTGCTTCTCTTGGTTAGCTACCGCGCGACCGCAGCAGGCGCTTCAGCAACGCCTCGTAGCGGCTGACGCCGGCGGCCAGGCTGAAGTGGGACGACGCCGCTTCCCGCGCGCCGCGCCGCGACTCCTCGCTGTCCGGGTGGTCCGCGATGAAACGCGCCGCCTGCTCTAGCGATCCCGACGACTTGTCGTGAAGGGTCACCCCGGAGCCGGCACGCCGGACCCAGGCGCGCACCTCGTCGTTGCATCCGAGCTGGATGGGGCGGACCCCCGACGCGAGAAACTCTCCAAGCTTCGTGGGCATGCTCCCGCGTTTCGCGTGGGGCGAGTTCAACAACATCAGCCCCCAGTCGACGAGGCGAAGCCACTGCGGCATCGCTCGCTGGTCCACGCTGAGGATCGTGCACGCCTCGGCGGGAATGGACGCCGCGAGTGCCGCTTCGCGCATCGCCTCCTTCTGGAGTGTCAGGCAGAGAAGGTGCGTATCGGGCCGGAGCCGCCGGAGCTTCGCGACGAGGTCGAGCGATGCCCTGAGCTCATAGAAGGGGTTGATGGACCCGCAGTAGGCGACGACTAGCTTCCCCCGGAGCCGCTCCCGGACATCCGGCGGCACGGCGTCCACGGGTCCTTCTCTTCGGAACTCGTTGAAGTCTGCGACGGTCGTGATGGTCTCCACGGGGCGTCCCGAAGGCCAGCGGCCAAGGACCTCTGCACGGAAGTCGCCCGAAGCGAGGTCGGTCAGCGTGACGGCGGCGCTGGCATCGGCCACCAGCCGCCGCTCGACGCGCTTGGCGGCCGCGAAGACGTCCGGCCGAGAAAGGGCTCCGGCGGCGAGCTGGCGCTCCTCCAACCAGAAGCCTCGGAAGTCGAAGAGGGCTGCGTGCCGCGTGAGTCAGGAAGCAGTGGCACCGCACCGCCACTCGGGGAAAGACGGTCCAGATTCAGATCAGCTTTGTTCCCGGC
>JBCCAW010000111.1:0-12839 GCA_039814655.1 Myxococcota bacterium
CCCGCCGGAGCTGACCCCCGCGCCCCAGCTCGAGCTGGCGGTCGACTGGGGCGCCTGACCGGGCCTGGCGAGCGCCAGAGGACGGCACGGGTGCGTCCAGCGGCCCGAGAGATGGTACGTTCCACTCCGTGAGGCCGCCCCAAACTGCCTTCATGCGCCGTCCCGCGCCCTCCAGCAGGCCGGCCCAGGTTTCGTATAACGTGTGTTATGTAAACTCGGGCGGGTTCATGCTGACTATCGCCGAAAGCCCGAAGCGAGGAGTCCGTGGTCGGCACCGGCACCGGGACGAGCGGCGAGAGCTTGATGGGAGGCCTGCACCCCATCCGAACGCCGCGCTCAGAGGAAGCCCCGCAGCTCGCCCGGGAAGGCCGCGAGCCGCGGCAGCGCGCTCGTGAGCGCCGCGTCGTCCAGGCCGAGCCAGCGCCCGAGCGGCGCGGCCATCTGCTCGACCGAGAGGTCCGGGATGAGCCGGCCGCTGCCGGCGTCCCGCTCGTGGCTGAGCGTCGCCTCGGGGAGCCCGCCGTAGACGAGGCCACCCTGCACGGCCCCGCCGACCACGAAGTGATGCGCGCCCCAGCCGTGGTCCGTCCCGTCGTCGTTCGGCGCGAGGGAGCGCCCGAAGTCCGACGCCGTGAAGAGCGTGACCTGCCGCTCGAGGCCGAGCTCCTGCATGGCCCGCCCGAAGGCGACGATGGCCCCGTCGATGCGCGCCTGGAGCGCCGGCAGGTTCCGCGGCTGGTTCGAGTGCGTGTCGAAGCCGCCCATGCCGACGACGAAGATCTGCCGGCAGGCCGTCAGCGCGCTCCGGGCCTGGATGGCCTGGGCGACCCCGCGGAGCTGCCCGGCGAGCCCTCCGCCCGGGAACTCCGTCGTCAGCGCCGGGAGGCCGCTGGTCGCCGCGTTGTAGCGCTCGTTCGCCGCGAAGGCGGCCTGACTGAGCGCCGAGAGGTCACGCTCGAGGAGATGCGTGCGCTCCCCATGACGGCCCTGGAGGTGCCCGAGGACCCGGTCGCGGAGCTCCCCCTCGAGCTCGAAGAAGTCCTCGAGAGCATGGATCTCCGGCGCGCCGTCCGGGCTGACGGCGTAGGGCACGACGCTCCGGCCGGTGATGAGGAGCTCGCCGCCGCCCATGCTCACGCCGCTGAACTCCGGCGCGCCGTTGAGCCGGCGGAGCGAGTCGAGGAAGAGCCCACCCCAGCCTTCGCGCGCGCCTTCGGGGCTGCCGCCCATCCACGTCGATTGCTGGTCGTTGTGGGAGAAGAGGCGCGGCGGCAGGCGCACCGTGTCGTCCTCGAAGCCCCTACGGGTCACGGGCTCGAGGAGCGGCCCGACGTTGCCGAGGATGGCGGCGTTGCCGCTCGTATAGAGGCGATGGAGGCCGGCCATCTCGGCGGGCAGCGCGAACTGCCGGCTCCCGAAGCCCGGCGTCTCGATGGGCAGGAGGTTCTCGAGCGTCCGCGGCTGCGCCTGGGCCGTGAGGAGCCCACCGCGGAGCCGGGCCCACTCGTCGTAGGACGCGCGATCGTAGGGGATCACGACGTCGTGGTTGTCCATGCCCCCGTAGAGGAAGACGCAGACCAGCGCGCGGTAATCGCTGGCGTCGGCGTTCGCCTTGCGGAGCCCGCCGGCGAGGCCGCCAAAGGTCGCGAGGGTGGCGCCGGCACCGAGGCGCGTGAGGAAGTGTCGTCGGTTCATCATGGCGTCGGCTCCGTTCAGCGCTGGACGAGGAATTCGGGGGAGGTGAGGACGAGCCAGGCCGCGAGGATCACGCGCTGGCGCGGCTCCTCGGTCTCGTAGCGGCCGACGGTCTCGGCCAGCGCGGCCTGGCGCTCGGCGGGCATGGACCCGTAGGTGAGCCGGTCGTTCAGATGCGCGATGAGCGCGGCCGGGTCCTCCGCGAGGGGAAGCTGGGCGGCGTAGGCGGGCATGAAGCTCCGCCGGACGGCCTCGCGAATCTCCGGGTCCGGGAACTCCTCCCCGTCGACGAACTCGGGCTCCCGGAGGAGCTGGAGGAGCATCCAGTTCGCGTAGCCGGGCACCGTCGTCGCATCGACGAGCTGGAGCTCGGGCACGGTCATCCCGTTCTCCCCGGTCTCCGTCTGCGGCGCGACGTAGCCGGGCCGGTAGAAGTTGAAGACCGAGGGCGAGCGGTAGGGATGCTGCGCGAGGGTCTCGCGCTCGGACGTGTTGAAGAGCTCGCCGTTGTACTCGGGAGTGATCTCCCCGACCTCGAGCGCCCGCACCATCGCCGAGTAGCGGAGCACCGGCTCGCGCACCTTGCCGAAGGTCGGGTCGTCGCGGGTGGCAGGGCTTCGGGCGAGCTCGTCGAAGAGCACGGCGGCGAGCGTCGCCGCGAGGTCGCCGCGCTCCCCGGAACCCACGGAGGTGCCGTCGGGAAGCGTCATCGTACCGCGCTCGAAGGCCGCGCCGACGCGCTGCACGTAAGCCGGCGAGGGGTCGCTCGTCACGAAGCGCTGGATGAGCTGGCGCGCGATGAAGGGCGCGACGTTCGGGTGCGCGAAGATCGCGTCGAGGGCGAGGCGCACGCTCTCGGCGCCGGGCGTGTTCGCCGGGATGGTCGTCCCGAGGAAGCTCTTCTCGCGCTCGGATTGGAGCCGCGGGCGGATCGCCAGCGGGCGCGTCCAGAGCTCCGTGTAGTCCCCGAACTCCTCGAAGTCGTCGCGCTCGGGCGGCTCGTCGAGGGACGCGATATCGAGCTGGAAGCCCGTGAAGACGCGGGCGAGGCCCGTGATGTCCCGGTTGTCGTAGGTCTCCGTGCGCCCGTCCCGGGGCGTCGGTGTCCCGTCCGGCGCCAGCTCGAGCACGCCAATGGTGAAGAGCTGGAGGAGCTCCCGGGCGTAGTTCTCGTCGGGCATGCGGCCCGTCGCCGGGTCGGCCTTCGCGCTCCCGAGGAAGGTCAGGTAGTAGCCCATGGCCGGCGCGTAGGTGACCTCGGTCAGGAGGTCCCGGAAGTTCCCGAAGGCCCCGCGGATGAGCAGGTCCTCGAAGTGCACGACGGCCTCCGGGACGTCGGTCAGGAGCTCGCCGCCGCCGTTCGAGACGACGAAGATCTGCGAGAGGGCCCAGGCCATGCGCTGGCGAAGCTGGTCCTCGCCGGCCAGGGCGTTTCGCCAAAACCCGTTCGTCGCGGCTTCGAAGATCGAGACCTCGCCGAGGAAGTCGTCCTCCGGGTCCCCGAAGGTCTCCCGCGCGGCCACGAGCCGCGGCATGAGCAGGCTCGGCTCGGTCGCGAGCTGCCCGCGGAACCACGCCGAGCCCGAGCCGCCGACGAAGGCGTCGAGCTCCGCCGGCCGCGGTCCGAAGGTCGCCTGGGTCAGAAAGCGCGCCGTCGCGGCGCGGTCGACGAAGACGCCGTCGGGCTCGCCGGGCGGGAGCCTCGGCATGTCCGGCCCGCCGTCCGGGCCCGGGGCCATGCCGCCGCCGGGAGCCGCGTCGGTGGGCGCGTCGCCACCGCAGGCGGCGGCCAGCGCGACGAGCAGGAGAAGGGGGATGTTCCTCGGCTTCATGAAGCACTCCGGGGGGAAGGCCCCGACGCCCGCGGAAGGCGCCGGAGCGGTGTCGTCCCCGGGTGCGAGGGAGCGCCGACTTCGGCTCACCCTTTCCGCATCACCGGCGTCGCGCGATGTCCGAGCATGTGGGTGAAGGGGGTTCCGATGAAGAAGGTCTTACGGGTCCTGGCCCGAACCTCACGCCCGGCGAAGGGAGCGCCGTCGCCCGCTACACCACGGCCGATTGGGACCGCGCCGTACGCCGCGTCATCCTCCCGGGCGGGCGTCCGAGCGTCATGCCTTCGGAGGACTACCGGCGCATGTCGAACCGCGAGCTCAGCGACATCGTCGCCTACCTCCGGAGCGCGCCGGCCGTCGACGCGGAGATTGTCCGGCCGAGATTCGGGCCGCTCGGCAAGGTCCTCCTGGCCCTCGGCGAGATCCCTCTGGCTACGCTGGGCTTCGCCGCCGGAGAGCGTCGAGGTGCGCCGCGCGAGGGAGAGGTAGCCGAGGCCCACGCTCTCCAGAAAGCCGAGGCGCGCGCCATCGCCCGATGAGGTCCCCCCGCTACAGGAAGGCAAGCCCTTTCGGGGCGAGGTGGTGCAGCTCAAGCCGCGGCCGGAGATGCCGCTCCTTTGCGACGTCGAGGTGCAGCACGCGCCGGCGGCTCGATCCCACGCTGGCCCCGCGCGCGTGGAGAGCCAGTCCTACCGGAGCGGCTGGGATGGCATTTGGGGCAAGCGCAGCAACCCGCGCGCCCGCCGCAAGCGCACGCTGAACTGAGGGTCTCTGCGTCCACGTCCGCTGCAGGGTCCATGGGCGACAACCCGCACGAGTGGCTCACGCGCCACCCGGCTGACGAAGCACGGGTTGCGGCAGGGGAAGGACGATGCGATCCCCGGAACATGGAGATGCGTGGAGGTCAGCCCGTGCACCCTTGGCCAGCAACCACGGAGACCCCGAACGAAGCTCGGGGTGGGGATACGCGGCGTGGCTAGAACTCGAGCGGCCGACTACGGAGAGAAGCGCGACGCCATCGTGCGCAACGCCGTCAAGATCTTCGCCAACCACGGCTTCGGCGGCGCTTCCGTATCCGAGATCGCAGCCGCTTGTTCTGTTTCTAAGTCAATTCTCTATCACTACTTCAACTCCAAGGAGGACATTCTTTATGCGGCGATGCAAGCGCATATGGAAGTTCTCTCTGCGACTACAGACCTGTCGGCGTATCGGGGCATCGATCCCTCCGGGTGGTTTCAACACCTCGCGCTCAATCTACTCGAGCACTATGCCGGTGCCGCTGACTCGCAGAAGGTACTTCTGAACGAGCTAGACTTCTTGGCCCCTGACCAACGGGCCAACATCGTCCGGCAGCAGCGACGTTTGGTCGATTTCGCCCAGCAATGCCTCGTGGAGGCGGTGTCCCCCCTTCGACCGGAGCGGACTCAAGTTCGCGCTCACGTCATGCTCTTCTTTGGGATGATCAACTGGTCCCACAGTTGGTTCGACCCGGACCGTGGAGTCTCGCGGACGGACCTCGCTCGACAGGCCGCGAACGCCGCCGTCACGGGGCTCCGATCGTGGACAACGAGCAGGGCATGACTCGAATTAGTCGCCTCGAAAGGAGGGGGGACGTTTCTCGAGAAAGGCCTCGATACCCTCTTGGCCGTCAGAGCTTACGGCGCGCGCCGCAATGGCGCGGCTCTCCAACTCAGCCTGGGTCTCCAGTCCACTCCCAAAGCTCGAAGCCAGCAAGCGCTTCGTTGAGCCATAGGCCCCGGTAGGTCCCGACGCCAAGCGCCGGCCCAGCTCGCGCGCTTCGTCGAGGAGCACAGCGTCCTCGACGACCTTGGTCACGATGCCCCACTCGAGCGCCTCTTCGGCGTTCAGCATCCGGTCCGTCAGCATCAGCTCCTGCGCGCGGCGTAAGCCGACGACGCGCGGCAGGAAATAACTTGCGGTGCCATCCGGCGACATGCCGATGCCCGCGTAGCCCATGGTGAAGCGGGCCGACTGTCCGGCGAACACGAGGTCACCGGCGAGGGCGAGGCTGAAGCCGCCGCCGGCCGCAACCCCGTTGACCGCCACGATTAGCGGAGCGTTCATTCGATGCAATCGACTCACTGCACTGTGAACATACGTCGTGATTCGTAGCAGAAAATCGCCCATGATATTCGCGTTATCGCGAAAGCTGCGCACGTCACCTCCGGCGCAGAAGAAGCGGCCTTCGCCCGTAAGGATGATCGCGCGCACTTCACGGGACGCGGCACTCCGACAAGCGACCTCGAAAAGCTCCTGGGCAAGCTTGAGGGAGATCGCGTTGGCTGCCGTCGATCTATGAAGCGTGATGACGCGCAGCCCGCCCTCATCCTCGACTCTCAGCGTTTCGTACTTCATCGAAGCTTCCCATGAACGCATACTTATGAGTTCCGCCGATCGAATACCCTACGCGCCTTCCCCGTAGAGCGTGGGAGCGTGTCCGGCGAGACCACGCTGACCTTCATCGACACGCCGATATGGTCCTTGATACGTAAAGCCAGGAGACCATCGACTGCCTCAGCCCCCGTGTAATCCGACCGGTGTTCAACGCGCACGGTCACCTCATCGAGGCGATCGGGTCGCGTGATCTCGATTTCGTAGTGGGGAGCCAATCCAGGGGTATCGAGGATCAAATCCTCGACATGGCTGGGGAACACGTTGACGCCGCGAACGATCAGCATGTCGTCGCTGCGCGCGGCGATGCGTGCGATCCGACGCATGGGACGGGCCTGGCCGGGCAACAAGCGAGTAAGGTCTCGGGTTCGATAGCGGATGATGGGTAGCGCTTCCTTCGTCAGCGAAGTGAAGACGAGCTCCCCCTCTTCCCCGTCATCGAGCACCCTGCCGGTCTCCGGATCGATGATCTCCGGGTAGAAGTGGTCTTCCCAGACCGTCGGGCCGTCTTTTGTCTCGACGCACTCGCTGGCCACCCCCGGACCGATCACCTCGGAGAGTCCGTAAATATCGACGGCGTCGATGTTGAAGGCCTGCTCGATTTCCTCTCGAATGCCTTCGCCCCACGGCTCGGCCCCGAAGATGCCAATGCGCAACGAGCTCTTCCGGGGGTCGACGCCCTGGCGCCGATACTCATCGAGGATCGAGAGCATGTAGGAGGGCGTCACCATGATGATGTCGGGCTGGAAGTCGCCGATCAGTTGGACCTGCTTCTCCGTACGCCCACCGGACATCGGTATCGTCGTGCATCCCAGGGCCTCCGCGCCGTAGTGGGCGCCAAGTCCACCGGTGAAGAGGCCGTACCCGTACGCTACGTGCACGCGCATGCCGGGACGACCTCCTGCGGCACGGATGGACCGAGCGACCACTTGCGCCCACATGCGGATGTCGCTCTTCGTGTAGCCCACCACCGTGGGGTGACCGGTGGTTCCCGACGACGCATGGACCCGCACGATGTCGTCCATCGGACGAGCAAAGAAGCCAAAGGGGTAGGCCGCGCGGAGGTCCTTCTTCATCGTGAAGGGGAAAGCCGCCAGGTCTTCCAGCGACCGCAGATGCTCCGGCGCGACTCCGGCCTGCTGGCACTTCGCTCGATAGGGTGCGCACCCTTCGTAGGCGGCCGCGAGTGACGTCTTCAGACGCTCCAGCTGAAGGCCTTTCAAGGCTTCTGCGTCGAGCTTCTCGGCCGCGTCGAGGAGCGGCGTATAGTCCTTCATCATGGCGATCCTCCCCTACGTCGCGTTCATGGTCAGGAGCGCGTAGGTCGCAACGACGTCGCCATCTTGCCGAGTGACCTCAACGTCCCACGTCACTTCGCCGTACTCGGACTTACGTGGCTTCTTGCCTTCCACCGTAAGCCGGACTTGAATCGCATCGCCTGGTGAAACAGGTGCAAGGAAGCGCAGCCGCTCGAGCCCATAGTTGGCGAGCACCGGGCCAGGCTCAGGGTCGACGAAAAGTCCGGCGGCAAAACTCAGGATGAGGTACCCGTGAGCGACCCGACCCGGGAAGAAGGGATTCGCTGCGGCGGCTTCCTCATCGGTATGTGCGTAGAACTTGTCGCCTGTAAACGCGGCAAAGTGCTCGATATCTTCGAGTGATATAGTGCGCTCTTTCGAACGAAAAGTGTGCCCAATCTCGAGCTCATCGTAGCGAAGCCGGAAGGGATGCACGGGGTGGTCTTCGGCAACGGCACCGGCCTGCCATCGGCCGGTGATCTGCGTGAGCATCTGTGGCGAACCCTGGATGGCGGTTCGCTGCATGTAGTGCAGCACGCCTCGAATGCCGCCGAGCTCCTCCCCGCCACCGGCCCGTCCAGGACCCCCGTGAGTGAGCACCGGGAGGGGTGAACCGTGTCCCGTCGACTCCCGCGCGCAGTGCCTGTCACTCACGAGGACCCGCCCATGGAACGGCGCCACCCCAAGTGTGAACTCGCGCGCAAGGGCGGGGTCATGCGTGAAGAGCGAAACGACCAGCGCGCCGTCGGCCCGGTTGCACAAGGTAACGGCGTCGGCCGGAGAGGCGTAGGGCATGAGCGTCGCTACGGGCCCGAAGGCCTCCGTCCGATGCACCCCGTCGGCCTCGCCGGGGGCGTCGCAGCGAAGCAGGATGGGGGCGAGAAAGGCATCGGGTCTCGCTCCGGCCCCGGCTGGGTCGACCAAGGCGAGGTCGCCGTAAGCGAAGCGGGTCTCAGCCATCAGCTCTTGCACGCTCGCGATGGTCCGCTCCCGCTGCGCCGCACTCACGAGCGAACCCATGCGAACCCCCTCGGCGGCGGGATCGCCCACGGTGACCGCGGCCAACTTCGCGCTCAACGACGATTCGACGGTGTCCAGGAGCGCCTCGGGGACCAGAATCCGCCGAATGGCGGTACATTTTTGACCGGCCTTTGTGGTCATCTCGCGCACGACTTCGTCGATGAACAGTTCGTACTCGGGCTGGTCTGGCGTCGCGTCAGGCCCGAGCACCGAGGCATTGATCGAGTCCTGCTCAGCGACGAAACGAATGCTCTTGGCCACCACATTCGGGTGCGACTTGAGCGCCGCGGCCGTGGCTGCAGACCCGGTAAAGGAGACGAGATCCTGACTCGTCAAGTCCGCCATCAGGTCCCCGGGAAGGCCGACCAGAAGCTGGATGGCGCCCTCCGGGAGGAGCTCGGACTCGACCAGAATACGGAACGCTGCCTCGGCGACGTAGGCGGACTGTGGTGCCGGCTTGGTGATGACGGGCATTCCAGCGAGAAGCGCCGTGGCGAGCTTCTCCATCATGCCCCAGACGGGAAAGTTGAAGGCGTTGATGTGGAGGGCGACGCCATGCTTCGACGTGTAGACGTGCTGGCCCACGAAAGCGCCGGACTTGGAGAGTCTCTCGAGCGACCCTTCGAGGATCGTCGTCCCGTCTGGGAGCTCGCGCTTGGCTTTGGAGGCGAGGGAGAGAAGTGTCCCGGCACCGCCTTCGATGTCGATCCAGCCATCGCGACGGGTGGCTCCAGTGTGGGCGCTCAGCGCGTAGAGCTCCTCCTTCCGCCGCAATAGCTCGAGGCCGAGACCCTTGACCCTCTTGGCGCGCTCGGGAAAGGACAGCGCACGCAACGCTGGGCCTCCGACCCCTCGCGCGTGCATGAGCATCGCGGCGTAGTCCACGCCGGCCGCGCCAGCCGTCGAAACGGGCCGGCCCGTGACCGCCGATACGGCCGGCTGACCGCCGTCGTCTCCACGAGTCCATCGCCCGGCCACGTAGTTCTGGAGCTCGATTGCGTTGGTCACGATGGGTTGCCCTTCCCCGGTCGCTCGGACCCGGTTGCGCTGGCCTTTCGGCGCGGTGGGGGCTACGTATAATAGCGCGACTGGACGGTCAATGAATGTTCGGTGGAAGCACGATGAACGAGGCATTTCTCTGCGACGCAGTGCGAACCCCCATCGGTCGCTACGGAGGGGCGCTCGCCACGGTGCGGGCCGATGATCTGGCCGCGGCGCCGCTCCGGGCCCTCCGCATGCGCAACCCGAAGGTCGCGTGGACGGAGGTCGATGACGTCATTGTCGGGGCGGCGAATCAGGCAGGCGAAGACAACCGGAACGTGGCGCGCATGGCAGCGCTCGTCGCGGGCTTCGGTACTGCGGCGCCGGGCGTGACGGTGAACGCTACGACCTCACGCCCCGGGCGCGTGTCGTCACAGGCGCCGTCGTCGGAGTCGAGCCTAGGCTCATGGGCATCGGCCCAGCTCCCGCTTCCACGAAGGCTCTGGCGCGGGCCGCACTACCCGTCTCAGCCATGGACGTGGTGGAGATCAACGAGGCCTTTGCGTCGCAGTCTCTCGCGACACTCCGGGAGCTCGGTTTGGAGGACGACGCCGCACACGTGAACCCCAACGGCGGCGCCATCGCGCTCGGGCATCCGCTCGGCATGTCCGGCGCCCGCATCGTCATGAGCGCCGTCGAAGAGCTTCACGTACGAAGCGCGCGCTACGCGCTCTGCGCCATGTGCATCGGTGTCGGTCAGGGCATCGCGACGGTCTTGGAGCGCGTGTGGACTATAATTGATTGACCGCACGGTCGACTATAAGCTAGAAGGCGCGTGATGGACAAGACACGCGGCGCCACGCCGCCGGAAGACCCGGCTACGCAGGCATTCGAAGCTCGCATCGCGCGGGGCGAGCGCATCGAGGCGCGCGACTGGATGCCCGAGGCGTATCGAAAGACCCTGATCCGGCAGATTTCCCAGCACGCGCACTCGGAGATCGTGGGTCAGCTTCCCGAAGGCGAGTGGATAACGCGGGCGCCAAGTCTCGAGCGCAAGGCGATACTGCTCGCCAAGGTGCAGGACGAAGCAGGCCACGGCCTTTACCTGTACTGCGCCGCCGAAACGCTTGGGGCGTCGCGTGATGAGCTCACGGAGGCGCTGCTGGCGGGTCGCGCCAAGTACAGCTCGATCTTCAACTACCCCACGGAAACCTGGGCCGATGTCGGGATCATCGGGTGGTTGGTGGATGGCGCGGCGATCCTGAACCAGGTGCCGCTTCAGCGCTGCTCCTACGGGCCCTACGCCCGGGCGATGGTGCGCATCTGCAAGGAGGAGAGCTTCCACCAGCGCCAGGGCTTCGACGTCGTGCGCACGCTCGCCGAAGGCACGCCGGCGCAACAGGAAATGGTGCAGGACGCGCTGAACCGCTGGTGGTGGCCGACGCTGATGATGTTCGGGCCGCCGGACGACGCATCCGTGCACTCGGCTCGGTCGATGGCTTGGGGCATCAAGCAGCATACGAACGACGAGCTCCGGCAACGCTTCGTCGACCAGACGGTGCCGCAGGCCGACTTCCTGGGGCTCCGCATCCCCGACGATGAGCTTCGGTGGAACGCCCAGCGCAAGTCCTATGACTTTGGCGCCATCGACTGGGACGAGTTCTACGAGGTCATCGCAGGCCGCGGGCCGTGCAATCGCGAGCGCCTCGAGGCGCGTCGCGAGGCCTGGCGCTCCGGACGGTGGTTTCGCGAGGGCCTCACCGCACATGCGCGAGCTCGGGGCTCCGAGGACGCGCCGCGATCTGCCGTAGAGAGGAAGGCTGCGTCGTGAAGGGCCTGCCGCTTTGGGAGGTTTTCATTCGCGGACGGCACGGTACGAGTCACCGGCACGTCGGTAGCCTCCACGCCGCTGACGCGGCGACGGCCATCCACCGCGCGCGCGACGTGTACACACGGCGGGGCGAAGGCATCAGCATCTGGGCCGTTCGGTCCGAGGACATCGCCGCAAGCGCTCCCAGCAAGCAGGGGCCCTTCTTCGAACCCTCGGACACGAAGGTCTATCGCCATCCGACCTTCTACGACATCCCCGAGGAAGCGGGGTCCATGTGACCTCTCCGCTCGACCTCGATCAGGTCTACTTCCTTGGGGACAACGGCCTCATCTTGAGCCAGCAGCTCGGGGCGTGGTGTGGCCGGTCCCCGGATCTCGAAGAGGACATCGCGCTGGCCAATACAGCCCTCGATCTGCTCGGACAGGCCAAGCTGTGGCTCGGCTATGCGGCCGAGCGTCGAGGAGGGGGATCGACCGCCAACGACCTCGCCTTCAAGCGCACGTCGAAGGACTTCCGCCACGCGCTGCTCGTCGAGCAGCCGAACGGCGACTACGGCCACACGCTCGTGCGTCAGTTCCTCTTCGACGCATGGCATCACCCCTATCTCGACCTGCTGCAAGCGTCTCGCGATCAGCGTGCCGCGGCCATCGCGGCGAAGGCGGTCAAAGAAGCGGCCTATCACCTCGAGCGCTCCCAAAGCCTCGTCGAACGGCTTGGAGCTGGAACGGACGAGAGCCACGGGTACATGCAGCGCGCTCTGAACGCGCTCTGGCCCTTCCTAGCGGAGCTCACCGAGGAGACTGAGCGCGACGGCGAGGCTGCGGCGTCGGGCGCCGTGCCCGACCCGTCCCAGGTTCGTGCACGCGTCGAAGTCGTCCTTGAAGCCGCGTTGAAGCGTGGAGGACTGACCGTCCCCACGGTGACGGCGACCATCACGCAGCGAGGAAGACGCGGGCAGCACGGCCAGGCCTTCGAAGCGCTGCTCAGAGAAATGCAGTTCCTTCCGCGAAGCTATCCGGAGGCAACATGGTAGCCACTGCACAGTCGGCGAACGCTCGAGACCTGTGGGAGTGTCTCGAAGACGTACCCGACCCGGAACTTCCCAGCATCTCCATCGTGGCCCTGGGCATCGTCCGGACGGTAGAGCGCCGCGAGGACGGCTCTTGGGCCGTGGTCATCACGCCCACATACTCCGGCTGCCCCGCCATGGGCGCCATTGCAGAAGACATTACGACGGCCGTCGACGCGGCCGTCTCGGCTCCGTGCACCGTGGAAGTTCAGCTCAGTCCCCCGTGGACCACCGACTGGATTCGAGAGGACGCGCGGCAGGAGATGCAGCGGAACGGCATCGTGCCACCCGCGCTACGCGCAGCCGGTCGACTCGTACCGATCCGCGCCAAGCAAGCCCTCGAATGCCCCCGCTGTGGCTCCAGGTCCACGGAGCGAGTGAGCCGGTTTGGTGCCACCGCCTGCAAATCCCTGCATCGATGTCTCGAATGCCTCGAGCCCTTCGAGCACTTCAAGGCGATATGAGGTCAAGTGGTTGCTTTCTACCCACTGACCGTCACGAACATCGAACGCACGACGGTAGACTCCGTCGTGTTGACGTTGCAGCCGCCGGCGCACGAAGAAGAGACTTTCCGCTTCATACAGGGGCAATACCTTACGTTTCGTCGCCGCTTCGAAGGTGAAGAACTGCGGCGTAGCTACTCGATCTGTGCGGGTATCACCGACCCTGAGCTGCGCGTGGGCGTACGGCGCGTCGAAGGC
>JBCCAW010000300.1:0-7233 GCA_039814655.1 Myxococcota bacterium
CAGGCGGCCTCGGAGGCGAGCACCTTCGCCATGGCGCTCCGGGCCACGGCGTCTTCGCCGCGACCTTCGGCGTCGAGGGCGTCCCAGCGCACCAGGTCCGCCGCTTCGACCTTCATGTAGGCCTGCACCAGCGGGTACTGCACGCCCTGGTGCACGCCGATGGGCCGGCCGCGAGTCTCGCGTTGGCGCACGTGCTCCAGGCTGCGCGCGAGCAGGAAGCGCGCGTTGCCCAGGGCCTCCGAGGCCGCGAGCACGCGGCGCACCACGAAGCCGTCGGACAGGCACTTCACGCCCTGGCCGGCGGGCCCGATGCGCGCCGAATCGGGCACGCGGAGCCCATCGATGAAGAGGCTCGTCGTCATGCGATGCGCCACGAGATCGATGGGGTGCCTCTCCACGCGGTCACCGACCTCGTCGAGGTCGAGGAGGAAGAGGGTCGTGCCCTCCTCCGCACGCGCCAGCAGGATCATTAGCCGCGTGTGCTCGGAAAAGGAGATGAGCACCTTCTGCGCGTCCAGAATCCAGTCGCCCCCGTCCCGGCGCGCTGTGCTCTTGAGCGCGCCCATGTCCGCGCCGCTGTCCGGCTCCGTCGCGGCCACGGTCAGAAAGCGCACCTCGCCCCGCGCCATGGCCGGGAGCCAGCGCTCGTTCTGCGCGTCGCTGCCGTGGAGCACGAGCGTGCGTCCGATGGACATCTGGGCGTTGATGGCGCCGGCATCGCCGCCCGCGGCGTTGATGCCCTCCACGATGGCGGCCGCGGCGTAGGGCCCGGCGTCCGCGCCGCCGTAGGCCTCGGGGATGAAGGTGCCGAACCAGCCGGCTTCGGCGGCGGCGCGAAACATCTCCTCGGGGAAGCGCCGCTCCGCGTCGACCTCGGCCCAGTAGTCGGGACCAAAGGAGGCCATGACGCGGTCGACGGCCGCGCGCACGTCGGACACGGCGCCGCGACCGGGAGGCGGGGGGTTGCGCGGAGAGGCGCTCGAGGAGGAGGTCACCTTGGGGGCCTAGGCACCGCGGCGGGGGCGGCTGCTCTCGCGCCCGAGGAGCCGGCAACGGACACGACGAGTGCCTCGAGGCCCGATCGAGCGCGACCCGCGTCGCTCCGAAGCCTCGCTCGCGTCGTGCCTACTCGGCGACGCCCGGCGCGCCGCCCAGCTCCGGCACGGACCGCTCCTCCACTGCCTCCGGGTCGCCCAGGCCTCGGGCCCCGAGCCAGGCCCCGGCGCGCGCGCCGAGGCGGCGCATGTCGTCGCCAGCGAGGTACATGGCCGGCACGACCACCAGCGTGATGATCGTCGCCGCGAGCACGCCGAAGCTCAGCGCCACGGCCATGGGCACCAGGAAGCGCGCCTGCGTGCTCGTCTCGAAGACCATGGGCAGCAGCCCGGCGAAGGTCGTGAGCGTGGTCAGGAGAATGGGCCGGAAGCGCGTCGTGCAGCCCACCATCACGGCCTCGAGAGCCTTCGCGCCGCGCTCCCGCGCCTCGTTGATGGCCACGATGAGCACGAGTGAGTCGTTCACCACCACGCCGCTCAAGGCCACGAACCCCATGCCGCTCATCAAGCTGATGTCGAGCTCGAAGAGCAGGTGCCCGGCCACGACCCCGATGAAGCCGAGGGGGATGGCGATGAGCACGAAGAGCGGCTGCAGCCAGCGCTTGAAGGCCACCGCAAGCATGCCGAACATCACGAGCAGTGCCAGCAGGTAGTACTGCTTCATGGCTCCGAGCAGCTTGACCTGGCTCCGGCCGCTCGTGCCCGGGCGCAGCACCACGCCCGGGAAGCGCGCCTGGAGCTCCGGGTACACGCTCGCCTCGAGCTCTTCCTGGATGGCGTCCGCCGTGCCTAGGGCCTCGTCCACTTCGGCGGTCACCTCCGTGACCCGGCGCCCGGCCACGCGCTCGATGCGCGCCGCTTCGTTGGTCGACCGGGCCGTGGCGACTTCGCCGATGGGGACCCAGGCGCCGCTCGGCGTGCGAATGCGTGCGTTCTCGAGGCCCTCGAGGGAGCGGCGGTCGACCTCCGGGCGCCGCACGTAGACGCGCACCTCGTCCGGTCCCCGCTGCTGCCGCAGCGCCTCGGCGCCGAAGAACTGGTGCCGCAGCTGGCGGCCGAAATCCGCCGGCGTGAGACCGAGCGCCCGACCCCGCGCGTCGAGCGTGTAGCTCAGCTGCTGCTGCCCGCCGCGAAAGCCCGTGTCTGCGGTCTCCACGGCGTCGAAGCTCCGGAGCCGCTCGACCAGCCAGCTCGCCGCCGCTTCCAGGTAGGCCGGGTCCTGGTGCGCGAGCTCCACGTCCACGTCGGCCCCCGCACGGAAGCCGCCGGCGGAACCGAAGGCCACCTTCTCGGCGCCGGCGATGGGCGGCGTGGCCTCGCGCCAGGCCCGGGCGATGTCTCCGGCCGAGCGGCTGCGCTCGGCGCTCGGGGCGAGCTCCGCGTAGATGCTGACCAGGTGGTCGCCCTGCTCGCGAAAGGCGTAGCCCACGCGGGCCTGTACGTTCTTGATCTCGTCGCTGCCCGAGAAGGCCGCGCGGGCGCCTTCGATGAGCTGGTCCCGGCGCGCGCGCGTCTCCTGCACCGGCGTGCCCTCGGGCATGCGGAGGCGCACGAACACGAAGTCCCCCTCGATCTGCGGCAGAAAGTTCACGCGGAGCGTGCCGCCGAAGGCCACGGCGACGCACACGAGAAAGAGCGCGAGGCTCGTCGCGAGCACGAGGTAGCGCGCGGCGAGCATGGCGCGGAGCGCGCGCACGTAGGGGCCCGCCACGAAGGCCGTCAGACCGCGGCGAAGCACCCGCCGGAGCGGGTCCGTGAGCCGGAAGACGCCGATGAGCACGCGGAGCACGAGCGGCATGCGGTGCCCCAGGTGCCCGGGCAGAATCAGCAGCGACTCGAAGAGGCTGAAGAGCAGCACCGCGATGGCGACGCGAGGGATGTTGGCAAAGTTCTCGCCCCAAGCCGTGGGCAAGAAAAGCAGCGGCGCGAAGGCGACGCAGGTCGTCAGCACGCTGAAGATGACCGGGCTCGCGACGCGCTTGGCGCCGCGGATCGCCGCGGTCTCGCGAGAGCCGCCTTCCTCGATGGCATCGTGCGCCGCTTCGCCCACCACGATGGCGTCGTCGACGACGATGCCCAGGGTCACGAGGAAGGCGAAGAGGCTGACCATGTTGATGGACGTATCCGTCCACGGCATCAGCATCAGTGCGCCGGCGAAGGAGAGGGGAATGCCGAAGGTCACCCAGAACGCGACCTTGGGCTCGAGGAAGAGCGCCAGGACCACGAGCACGATGAGCAGGCCGTAGAAGCCGTTGGTGCCGAGGAGCTCCACGCGCTCTCGGAACTGCCGGCTCTCGTCGTCCCAGAGGCTGACGGTGACGCCCGGCGGCATGCTGCCCGCGTGCTCCGCGTGCCAGGCCTTCACGGCCTGGGCGACCTCCAGCGGGTCCGACTCGCCCACGGAGTAGAGGTCGAGACGAATGGCCCGGGCGTGCTCCTCGAGACCGAAAGTGATCAGCCGCGTTACGTCGGCGAAGCCGTCCTCCACGGCGCCGAGGTTGCGCACGCGGAGCTGTCCCCCGCCGGCCGTGGCCTTCAGCACGATGTCGCCGATGGCCGCGCCGTCCTTGCGCTCGTCGATGCGGAGCAGCACTTCGCCGCCGCGGGTCCGCACGCCGCCCGCGCCCAGCTCCCGGGAGGCCTCGCGGATGCGCTGGGCCACCTCGCCGAGCGTCAGGTCGTGGCGCTCGAGGGCCTCCTGCGGAACGTCGACGTGCACTTCCCGCGGCCGGATGCCGCTGATCTCCGCCGCGGGGATGCGGATGTCCTGGAGCAGCGCGCGTTCGGCGTTCTCGGCCTGCTGCCGGAGCACGTCCTCTTCGACGTCGCCGTGGAAGGTGAGCGTGATGACCTCCGAGCGGTATTCCGGCGCCGCGACCTCGGGCCGCTCCACGTCGGCGGGGAACGAGGTGATGCGGCTGACGGCCTGCTCGATCTCGTCGCGGATCTTCGGGACGTCCGCGTCCTGCTCGAGCTCGCAGCGCACGCTCGCGCCGCCCTGAGCCGCGAAGGAGCGCACCTCGACGATCTCCTCGATGTCGGCCACGGCCTCTTCGACCGCGAGAATGGCGCCGCGCTCGACCACCTCCGGGTCCGCGCCGGGGTAGGCGAGGTTGATGGTGACCGTCTCGACCTGCACCGCCGGGTACACCTCGCGGCGAATGAGCAGCAGCACCGAGAGCAGGCCGCTCACGAGCAGCGTGAAGGCGACGATGTTCCCGGCGACGGGGTTCCGGGCCATCCACGCGATGGCGCCCCCGAAGGCGTCATCGGGCGCGCCCGTCTCCTTTGGCGTGCTCACCGGTTACCCTCGCGTGCCATGTCCATCGAGGTCCTGGAGGGCGGCTGCCATTGCGGCGCGGTGCGCTTCCACGTGCGGACGCCGTCGCGGGCGCTTCTCGACTGCAACTGTTCCATCTGCCGGCGGAAGGGCTTTCTGCACCTGATCGTCCCGGCGGGAGCCTTCACGCTCCTGCACGGCGACGAGCAGCTGGTGACGTACACCTTTGGAACGCACGTGGCGAAGCACCGCTTCTGCCGCGTCTGTGGAATCTCCCCCTTCTACGTGCCTCGCTCGCACCCGGAAGGCATCAGCGTGAATGCCCGCTGCCTCGACGTCGTCGTGGAGGGCGGGCTCGAGGGCTGGGCCGTGGCCCCCTTCGATGGCCGGAACTGGGAGAAGCACGTGGAGTCCATTCGATGAGAGTGCTCGCGACCGTGGCGACCGTCGCGACCGTGGCCACGGCCTGGGCCCAGCCGCTTCCGGACCCGGTGGCGCTCGCCGTACGCGCGGAACGGGCGCTCGGGGACCCGGACGCGCTCACGGAGCTCCGCTTCACCTTCGTCGTCGAGTCCCAGGGCGAGGAGCGGGCGCGGCGGACCCACGTTTGGCGGCCTCGCGAAGGCACGCTCCGCGTGCAGGTGGGCGAGGAAGAGGTGCTCTTGCGTGGCGTCCGCGGCCGGGACCTCGACCGCGCGGCCCGGGATCCCGAGGGGCACCGGGAGCTCTGGGAGGCTGTGAGCCCCGGGACCGATGCGGCGCTCGCCGCGCGGAGCTGGAGCGCCTTCATCAACGATTCGTTCTGGCTCTACGCCCCCGTTCGGCTGCGCGCGCCCGGCGCGACGCTGAGCTACGCGGAGGGCTGGCTGCGCGTGGTCTACGGCGACGTCGGCGTCACGCCCGGCGACCGCTACGAGCTCCGCGTGGGCGACGACGGACGGGTGCAGGAGTGGCGCTACCGGCTCAGCGCCGGCCGCGAAGGCCGCTGGACCTGGAGCGACTATCGCGAGGTCGGCCCGCTCAGCGTGTCCCTCCGGCGCGAGAGCACGGACGGCAACACGGTGATCCGCTTCGAAGACGTCGCCGCGGAACCCTGAGCCGCGTCCCCCGGCGGACTGGCGCTCAGAGCAGTGCGTCGTAGCGGAAGGTCAGCTTCATGATCGCCCTCCGCTCCGGCGCACAGGATGCCGGCTCCTCGAGGCAACGGCCCGGGGTGGTCGCGTAAGGGAAGTTCTGCTGGAAGACGAGGAAGAGGTCGCTCCCCGGCAGGTAGCGCCAGCGGATCCGCGCCAGCACCGTGAAGGCGCGCGTGAAGGTGTTGACCTGGGTGACCGCGTCGGCCTGCAGAAAGCGCGTTGGAGCGAGCGTGAGCTGCAGGCTGCCCGAGCCGGTCCGGAAGCGCTGGCCGTAGAGCTTCGCGAAGCTCGCCGAGCCCGAGCCCTGGAGCCGCGCCCAGCGTGCCAGCGAGGCGTTGATGCGGCCGTTCACGATGTGCTGCGGGTTGCTGAAGAAGCCGGTCTCGCCGACGTACTCGAGGTCGAAGCCGGGGTTGCGCGCATCCGAGCGGCTGAAGCCCGTCAGGAAGCGGTACCCGGGGAAAGTGCCCGCGGGAATGGTCCCGCCGGGGCATTCGCCGTCGACCAGCGCCGTGCCGCAATAGGGGTCGCCGTCGACGTTCTGCTGCAGGTCGAAGCCGTTTCGGACCACGTCCCGGTCGTAGTCGAAGCGCGCGTAGACGAACCAGCCTTCGACCCAGCCCGCCGAGGCCTCGATGCTTGCGTAGCTGTCGAGGAGCCGGGGCGCGTCGGCGTCCGCGGCGTCGCGCTCGTCCGCGTCGAAGGCTGCGCCGCCGTCCCAGGTCTGCGTGCCCCGCACGAAGAAGTCGAGGCTCTCGAGACCGAGGCGCGGCGTGCGGTATTGGTACTGCACCGAGCCGTTGAGGCGGAGAATGTCCCGGCGCTGCACGAAGCCGATGGCTGGGTCGTAGCCCTCGTCGACGTAGAGCAGGTTCACCTGCGGCCGCCAGCGCTGGTCGCGCCAGCTAATTTGCACGCGTGCGGCGGCGCCCCGGGCCACGTCGTCGACGGTGGGATCCGGCGGCTCCGTCTCCTGGTCTTCGATGTAGGCGTCGTTGAAGGTCGCGCTCGCGAAGCCGCCGATCTCGAGCCGCCGGTCCAGGAGGCGGGCGACGAAGTCCGTGCCCACGGTCAGGTTCGGGTCGCCGTCGATCTCCGCGCCCGTGCCGGCCCGCACGGTCGCGATGGCGCCGACGTAGCTCGCCTCGCCGATGTTCGCGCGGAGCCGCGCGACGCTGAAGCTCTCGGTCGTGGCGCCCTCGCGACCGCTGAAGACCTGGAGCAGCCCATAGCCGATGCTCCCGTCCGATTCGCGGATCGGCACGCGGCCGTAGCTCCGGAGCCCGCCCCAGATGGGCACCTCCTCCCGGTCTGCGTCGAGGCCGATGTTCCGTGTGAAGAAGGGCTGCGCCACGCCCTCGGCGCCGAAGTCGAAGACGTCCAGGCCCGTCAGGAAGAAGGGCCGGCGCTCCGGGAAGAAGAGCGGGAAGCGATCGAGGTTGATGGCCGGGTCGTCGAGGTCCACCTCGGCGAAGTCCGTGAGTGCCGTCAGCTCGGCCCAGCTGTCCTCGCCGATGCGCAGGCGCGCGTCGAGGCCCGCGCCCAGGTTCAGGGGCCCCGGCGTCTCGTCGCTCGCCGTGAAGGGGAAGCGGCGCTCGTCGTCTTCGCGCCAGCCCACGAGCATGAAGGGCACGAGGATGAGCGGTTTGCCGCCGGCGATGCCTTGCAGGCCGCCCAGGTCGCCGTAGTGGATGGCGCTCACGGCCCCGAACTCGACGGGGATCGCGTTCCAGTCGTAGGTACCCCGGGCCGCGTTGTGGTC
>JBCCAW010000514.1:0-4347 GCA_039814655.1 Myxococcota bacterium
AGGGCGCCGGCCAGGAGCAAGGGCCCGGCGCGCCTCCGGGGCGGCGACGGGGGCGCGCTCGGAGCGTCGAGGGGCGCCGTGGGCCCCGGCGGCTCCGAGCCCGCTCGCGGCGGCGCTTCGCTCGCGGCGAGGGCGCGCGTGAGCATTTCCGCGGTCGCGAGACTCCGCGTGGCGCCCGTCGGCTCGCGCTCCGGCGCGGGAGCCGGCTGAACGACCGGCGCCGCACGCTTCCGCGTGTCGTCCACGCGCCGAGCCATCTCCCGGTGCGCCCCTTCGGGCCGCTCGCGGGCGAGAAAGGCCCGGAAAGCACGGGCGACCGTCGCCGCGTCCGGAGGCCGGTCCGCAGGCAGGCGCTCGAGGAGCGCGGCGCCCAGCTCCCGGAGCGCGCTCGGGACCGTCGCGGGCAGCGCGGGCCCCTCGCCGCCGAGGATGCGCCGCCGGGCCTCGTCCTGGCCCTCTCCGGCGAAGGCCGGGGCGCCCGTGAGGCTTTCGAAGAGCAGGGCCCCGAGCGCGAAGAGATCCGCGCGCCCATCGATGGCCCCGCCCATGAGCTGCTCCGGCGCCATGTACCCCGGGGACCCGAAGCGCGGCGCCTCGCCTTCGGCCGGCGCGGCGATGCCGAAGTCCACGAGCCGCGCCTGCCCCGAGCGGTCCACGAGCACGTTCCGGGGCGTCACGTCCCGATGCACGAGCGCGAAGCGGTCGTGCGCGTGGTCCAGGGCCTCCGCCACCTGCGCGAGCAGCTGGGCCGCCGCCGCCGGGCTCAGCGGGCCATCGCGGAGCACGTCCCGGAGCGTCGCTCCCTCCACGTACTCCATGGCCAACAAGTAGGTGCCGTCGACGACTCCGAGCTCGTACACCGGCACGATGTGCGGGTGCCCGAGGCGCACGAGCGTCTTCGCCTCCTGCACGAAGAGCGCGACGAAGCGCGGGTCCTGGGCCAGCTCCGGGAGAATCTGCTTCACCACGAGGGGCTTTTCGAAGCCGCCCACGCCCCGGAGCCGGGCCTTGTACACCCGCGCCATACCGCCCTCGGCCAGGAGCTCATCGAGGAGGTAGTTGCCGAAGGGCGTGACCCTCGGCGCCGCCGCTGACGCCACGGCCGGAGTCTACGCGCTTCCGGGCGATTCCCGCTGCGTGCCCTACTCTGGGGACGTGCGCGTCTTCGTCCCGTGCCTCGCTCTCGGCGCCGCCTTCGTGGGGTGCGCGGCCGACGCCGCACCGCTGGACGTGCGCCTCCGGCTGGCGAGCGACCCGCGCTGCGCACCGGGCGCGCCCATCGGCACGCTCCGCGTCGACGCCCTCGGCGACTTTCCCGCGAGCGACGCGCGCACCGTCGAGCTCCTCGATCCCGCCGCCGGTCCGGCGCTCATCGAGCGCTTTCCCGAGGCCACGCGTTCGCTGGCCGTTACCGCCGAGGCTCCGGGCTGGCGCGGCCTCGGCCTCGGCCCGCTGGGCACGAGGGACCTTCTCGTGCAGCCGGAGAACGCGCCCTGTGTGGTCCCGGACCCGCTGCTTGCCCCGGCCGGCCGGGGGATCGGCGCGCTCCCGGACGGAAGCCTGGTGCTCGCCGGGGGGCGCGCGGCGCTGGGCTTCGGGGACCGGCGCGTGCTCCGCTACGTGCCCGGGGATACGCTCGCCACGCCCCTCGGCGAGGGCCTCGTCGAACGCCGCTTCGAGCCCAGCGTCGCCGTGGCCGGCGGGCGCGTCTTCGTGCTGGGCGGCGGCGCCGACGCGACCGGCGGCGGCCTCGACACCTTCGAGGTCTTCGACGCCTCGGGCCGGCTGAGCGCTTCGCCGATCCCCCTCGGGGGACCGCGGCGCGAGGCCGGCGCCGTCGCCGCGTCTGCGCAGACCGTGCTGGTCGCTGGCGGCCGCGTGTTCCCGGCGGCGTCGGGGGAGGCCGGCGCACCGCTCGACACGGTGCTCCGCATCGACGCCCGGAGCCTGGCCCTACGCGCGCTCGCGCCGCTTCCCGTCCCCCGCGCGCGGCCGACGCTGCTCCGGCTGGACGATGGCGCCGTGCTGCTCGTCGCAGGCGCGGGCCCCGGCGGCGCCGAGCTCACGGACGTGCTCGTCTTCGATGCCGAGCTCGAAGAGTTCGTGGCGAGCGGCGAGCGCGTGGCGCCCTTCGTCGGTGCAGCCCAGGCCGTGGCGCTCCCCGGGGCCCGGGCGGTGGTCTTCGGCGCCGACCGGCCCGCCGCGCTCGAGCTCTTCGAGCGCGTCCCGCCGGAAGCGTCGCTCCGGCCGGTGCTTCGCCGGACCCGGCTCGATCTTGGCGCCGTGCTCCCGCCGCTGACCGGAGCCCGCGCCGCCGCCCTCGACGACGGCCGCCTCTTTCTCACGGGAACGGACGCCGAAGGGGCTGCGCGGGCCTTCGCCCTCGACCTGGGGGCGCTCGGCGTCGATGCGCTCCCGGACGACTCCGGTCGCGCGGCGGTGGTGCGGGCCGGGAGCGAAGGGGTGGACGCCTGGGAGGTGGACCGGGCGCCGGAGCGGGCGCTGGTGCTGCCCGGCGGGCTCGTCGTGGAGCTCGACGAGGGCGGCGCTTCGCTCCGGCGCCCAGCGCTCGCCTCGCCCTTCGGCAACCCGCCGGCTTCGCTTTTTCTCGAGGATCTCCGGGCTGGAGGGCCCGGGCAATGGGCCCAGGAGGGCGCCGCGCTCGTCGCCCGCCGCGTGGACGCGCGCCTCGAGCTGCCGGCGCTCCGCTTCGCCGATGTGGACGTGGAGCTCCGCGCCGAGGGCGAGGCCGAGCTGTTGCTCCGCCCGGCGGGCGCGCCGCGCGTCAGCGTGGTCTTTCGAGACCTCGGCGCCTCCCGGGGAGAGCAGGAGGTTGCCGTGGGCGCCTGCCGCCTCACCGTGCCCCGCGGGGCGCTCCTGCGCGTGGCGCGACGCGGTGGCATCGTGCGCCTGCTGCCGGCCGAAGCCGGTGCCTTCGAAGGCCGGGGCTGCCCCGCGCCGGAGCTGGGCGGCGACTTCGCCGGGCTCACGGACACGGCGGAGCTCGGCCTCGGCGTGCTCGTGGGCGTCGCGCTGCGGGCCCAGCCGGGAGCGCGCGTCACGGCCTTCCGCGTGCGCCGCGTCGCGTCCGAGTGAGCGCCACCCGAGCGCGCGTCAGCCGAGCGCGCGTCAGCCGAGCGCGCCCCAGGTCAAGAGCGCGTTGTGCGTCACGTGCGCGAGGGCCGGGGCCAGCGTCGAGCCGGACGCGCGCCGGAGCAGCGTCAGCACCAGCCCCGTGAGCGCTACGGACGCGAAGGCGCCCCAGGCGCCGACGCTCTGCGCGAGGTGCGCGACGGCGAAGAGGACCACGACCAGGGCCGTCGCCGCGTTGGCGCCGAGGCGCCGCTCGAAGGCCCCGTAGAGGAAGCCGCGGAAGAAGAGCTCTTCGGCTAGGGGAGCCAGGAGCGCGTAGAGCCCGAAGGCGACGGAGCCGCTCGGCATCGCGACGAGGGTCTCGACGGGCGCGACGCCCCCCCTGGGCACGAGGCGGGCGAGGACGCGCCCGGCCAGCAGCAGCGAAAGACCGAGGGCCACGGAGAGGGCGAACCAGCGCGCGCGCCGGCGTGGCGGCGCGAGCGCGAAGGCGTCGCGGGGTCCGCGGCCGAGCGCGAGGGCGAGGGCGAGGGCGATCTGGGCTGCGATGATCAAGGCGCCCCGGCCGAGGACTCCGCCGCTCACGAGGCGGGCTCCCGTGAGACGTGGCAGGAGCTCGAGTCCCAGGAGCAAGGCCAGAAAGAGCCCGGCGCCCAAGAGCCCGCGGGCCATCCCGGGCGAGGGCGTCGCCGGCGCCTCCGGGGGCGTCGACGCGCTTCGGCGAAGCCACCCCGCCAAGAGGAGCAGCAAGACGCCAAGGCCGAGGAGGCCGGCCGCCAGTCGGGCCTCGCCCGCGGCGGGGCGCCAGGTGGTGGCCAGGCCCTGCAGGCGAACGGACGCCACGTCGGCCGGAAGCGACGTCTCGCCGGGTGCATCGCTCCGAAGCACGAGCCGCGCTTCGCCCTGAACCGGCAGCGCCTCGGCCCGGGCGACGGTCGCGCACGCGCTCCCATCGGCTGCGTGTCGGGCCGCGTCGCGCACCTCCGGGCCCGGGACCCGGAGCGCGGTCTCCCGCTGTCCCGAGGCGTGCGCAAAGACCACGTCGAAGCGCGCCAGGTCCCAGCCGGGCGCGCGGAAGGCGTCTTCGGCGCAGACCTCGAAGAGCAGGCTGCGCCCGGGTGCGAGGGGCGCCCGCACGAGCACGCCGGGTACCGCGCCCGGCGAGCGCACCGGCGTCCGTCGAGCGTGCTCCTCGGCCTCGAGGCCGCTGACCGTCGCCCCGCCGACGCCCAGGCCGACGGCGCTCGCCAGGAA
>JBCCAW010000728.1:0-2530 GCA_039814655.1 Myxococcota bacterium
AATCCGACTCCGACTCCGACTCCGACTCCGACTCCGAATCCGACTCCGACTCCGACTCCGACTCCGACTCCGACTCCGACTCCGACTCCGACTCCGACTCCGACTCCGACTCCGGCACTCTCGCCCTGCCCCTACCCGGCGGGTTCTTCATGCGGGGGTGGGGGTCCGGGGCCGGCGGGTACCATCTCGCCATCGACATGTACGAGCCGCCAGGGTCGCCGGTGCGGGCGGCGGAGCGGGGGGTGGTGGCTTACGCGAGCACCGGCGTTCGTGGCTACGGGCGCTTCGTGCTCGTGGTGCACCCGAACGGCACCACGACCGGCTACGCCCACCTGCGCGAAGCGCTCGTGGTGCCCGGTGAGCTCGTGGCCCGGGGGCAGGTTCTCGGGCGCCTCGGCAACACGGGGCTCAGCCGCGGGCCGCACCTGCACTTCATGCTGCTGCACGAAGGCGAGCACTGCGACCCCATGCCGCTCTTTCGCCCGGCGCTTGCTCGTCGCAACGGGTGGCCCGTCGGTGAGGCGCGGGCGCGCTGGGTCGAAGCGCGCCCCGCCGCCGTTCGCTGCTTGCCGCGGAGCGCGCGCCCCTACGGCGGGCGGCGGCGGCGCTAGAACCCCCACCCGGAGCGGGCGCGATGGAAGGGTCGAGCCATCGGACCGCTCCGGGAGGAGCGCGGCCATGCGCTAGATGTCCAAGACAGAAGTCGCGAGCGTATCGGCGAGGATTTCGGTTCGGGGTTGCGGGCGTCACGACGAGTCGATGCGGGGCATCGGCGAAGAGGGGCGCGCGTGACCTCGGGCCGAAGGACCGCGGAGACGTTCGTTACTTCTGTCGCGGACGTCTAAGAGGACCGCCTTCGCGTCGCTCGCAGGAGCTCCGGGCTTCCCCGACGCTCGCGCGGGTCAGTCCTTCACCGGCGCGAGCACGGCGTCGAGTTCGCCGCTCTCGTAGAGGTCGCGCACGATGTCGCAGCCACCGACGAACTCCCCCTTCACGTAGAGCTGGGGAATCGTCGGCCAGTTGGTGAACTCTTTGATGCCCTGCCGGAGCTCGGCGTCGAGGAGAACGTCCTCATGGTGGAAGCGGGTGATGCCCGCGCGCTTGAGCACCTCCACCACCGTCGCGGAGAAGCCGCAGCGTGGAAAAAGCCGTGAGCCCTTCATGAAGAGCACCACGGGGTGCGCTTCGACGATGCTCTGGATGCGCTCGGTGACGGGCGTCGCGCTCGGGTCCATCGGAGACTCCATGGGGGCAGTATGCGGCCGGGGGCGTCGCGTTTCTACTCGCGTCTCGCCCGCCAGTGCACCGTGCGTCCCACCGCGTCGCCTCGCCCCGCCTTCACCGTCCGAGCGCTCAGCTCTCCTGCGCGGCCCAGCGCTCGGGCGTGTAGGTCTTGAGCGCCAGGGCGTGCACGGGGCCGGCCATCAGCTCGCCGAGGGCTCGGTACACGGCCTGGTGCTGCTCGACTCGGCTCATGGACGCGAAGGCCTCGGCGACCACCGTCGCTTCATAGTGGTCTTTGGTCCCCGTCAGGTCGACGACGGCAACGTGAGCGACGCCCTCGATGCCGGCGCGAATGCGTTCCTCGACGATGTTCGGCTCGATCATGCCTCAGCCCTCCCGGTTCTCTCTCGCCTCGGCGATCGCGGCCCGTGCGGCCTCGAACTGGTCCGGGCCGTTGACCGTGACCCGCTTCGCCTCCTTGGCGATGCGGCCGACGAGACCGGTCAGCACCTTGCCGGGGCCGACCTCCACGAAGAGCGTCACCCCATCGGCCACCATGCGTCGCACCGTCGCCTCCCAGCGCACGGGGCGGCTCACCTGCTGCACGAGCGCCTCGATGGCGGCCCCGGCGTCACGGAGCGGCGCAGCGTCGACGTTGGCGTAGATGGGGAAGGCCGGCGCGGTCGCCTCGAGCGCCCGGAGCACCGGGGCGAGCTTTTCCTCCGCGGGCTTCATCAGGGTGGAGTGGAAGGGTGCGCTGACGGGCAGCGGCATGACCCGGGCCCGGGAAGCCTTCAGCGCCTCCCCGGCGTGGGCGACGGCGCGGGCCGAGCCGGCGATGACGATCTGCCCCGGTCCGTTGTAGTTGACGGCTTCGCAGACCTGCCCCGTCGCTTCGGCCGCGGCGGCGCAGGCCGCCTCCACGGCCTCCCGGTCCGCCTTGAGCACGGCGGCCATGGCTCCTTCGCCCACGGGCACGGCGTCCTGCATGGTCTTCCCGCGCAGGCGCACGGTGCGGATCGCGTCGGCGAAGCCGATGGTGCCTGCGGCGACGTGCGCGGCGTATTCGCCGAGGCTGTGCCCCGCCGCCACGTCCGGCGTAGCGTCGAGCGCGCGATAAAGCGCGATGGACGTGGCCACCACCGCGGGCTGGGTGTTGCGC
Organism: Myxococcota bacterium; assembly: GCA_039814655.1. Classification (GTDB taxonomy): domain Bacteria; phylum Myxococcota_A; class Polyangia; order Polyangiales; family Houyiibacteriaceae; genus CALCTH01. Next base: position 2,387 of record JBCCAW010000728.1, read on the forward strand.
GTGAGCTTCAGGTCCTCCTCGGGCTTTGCTTCCTCAGCGTCTTTCCACGCAGTCTCGTGGCGGATTATGCTGGAAGTGCCACGCCTTGGACCCAAGGTCCAGTGTTCAATCTCGGGTCCCTCACGATTCCCTTTGTGGAGCCAT
>JBCCAW010000015.1:0-25284 GCA_039814655.1 Myxococcota bacterium
GAAAATGTTACAGCGACGATTCGCAATGATCGCCTAATTGGTAGTCCTCAAGATAACGTCTTTGATGGTCAAGGGGAAGTTGGACGTAGCGATCGCCGGCGTCGAGGGTCTCGATGGCGTGCAGCATGTAGGGCGTGAGCAGGCGGTTCACGACGTAGCCTGGCGACGCGGACACCACGACCGGCGTCTTGCCGATGGCCTCGCAGAGCTGCCGGCAGGTCTCGATGACGCCCGGCGCCGTCGCCTCGGTCACCCCGAGCTCCACGAGCTTCATCACCTGCGCCGGGTTGAAGAAGTGAAGAGCGAGAAACTGCGTTGGCCGGCGCAGACGCTCGGAGAGGCGCAGCAGCGGCAGCGATGAAGTGTTGGACGCGAGAATGGCCCCGGGGGCCATGCGCTCTTCGAGGCGCGAGAGCAGGTCGACCTTCGTGTCGAAGTCCTCGAGGGCCGACTCGATGACGAGGTCCGCGTCCTCGACCGCGAGCTCCGTGGCGAAGGAGACGCGACCGAGGATCGCGTCATGCTCCGCCTGGTCGATCCTGCCCTTCCGGAGGCGCCGCCCGAGGCTCTTCTGCAGCCGCCCCGCGGCCTTGGCCGTGTCGCCGCCCCGCGCCTTCACCAGGCGCACGGTCTTCCCGTGGCTCGCGCAGGCCTCGGCGATGCCCAGGCCCATCTGTCCGCACCCGATCACGACGATGGTCTCGATGCTCACTGCCCAGCTCCTTTTGGCGGCACTCGTTGCGCTTTACTGCTCAACGGATTCCGTCGATGGGTTTACAGCTACCGAGTCCAACGCAGCGCGTCAACGCTGAATTTGCTTGTAAAAATAGCGAAAACAAAGTGTGCGAAAACACTCGTTGTTGTAAATCTTGTAAAGCATGAAGAAAAACCGGGGCTTACTGAAGGCGGATTCGATGAACTGCGTCCCGCCGTCCTCGCTAAAAAAATCCGTTTACAACGTTTCGTCCTAGCGAAAGGCCCCCTCCGAGGGGGCGCGTGCCGCACGGACCAGGAGCCGCAGCCCGGCGTTCAGCGCTTCTTCTCCGGGCGGCGACGCCAGCGTGAGCACGACCTCCGGCCCCGGCGCGGAGAGCTGAGCGCCGGCGAGGGCGCGCCAGGCGCCGGGGCCCTCCGCGAGGAACCCCGCGGGCCAGTCCCCGAGGGCCTCGCCGGCCGCATCGAAGGCGGCCGAGAACGCCGGCCAGCTCGCGCCGAGGGCGCCGCGCAGGCACCAGCGCGCGTCCTGGTAGCGCAGCGTCGCCTCCACGGGACCACGCCGCAGCTGGGCATAGGGCACGCTCCGGGCGTCCCAAGGGCCCGCGGGCCAGTGCACGACCGTATCGGGCAAGCCTTCGGCGGCCGAGAGCGGCGTCAGCCCGGCCCCTGCGAGGCGCACGAGCAGCGTGATGGCGCGCTCGAGGCGTTCCATGTCCTTTTCGTGGCCGGGCCAAAGAAAGGTGAGCGTCCGCGCCTGCGTGTTCAGCTCCGCGCGCGAGAAGTTCAGCCGGAGATCCTGGAGCGCGGCGGCGGGCCAGGCCTCCCGGAGCAGCCAGGCGGCGGGTTCGGGATGAACCCGAAGGGAAAAATGCGCGTCGAAAAGCGGGTCCCCGAGAGGCACGTCGCGCTTTCCGAGGGCCTCGACGAGGCGCTGCTTGAGGCGCTTGCGGGTGAGGTGCACCTCGGGGCCCTCGCCGACGGCCCATTGCGCCCGGCAGTGCGTGAAGGGGAGTTGGCTGTCGCCGTTCGACACCGTGTAGCAGGCGATACGCACCACCACGTGATCGCGTTCGAGCACGATCGCCGCGAAGCGCCGCTTGAAGGCGCCGAGCTTCCCCGGCGTGAAGGAGGCCCCGAGGCGGGCCGCGAAGGCCGCCCAGGAGTCCTCGCGGGCCTTGAAGCGGCGCTGCTCGGCGCGGGACACGGTGACGCCGATGGCTCCCAGGACGGCGACCGTGCCGCCGACCAGCAGGGCCACCGTGGTGACGGGCTCAGCCATGGCTGCGCATGCTACCGCCAGCTCGCGCACCGTCCGCGTTGACACATCCGGGGCCCCTCCGTAGCTTCGTTTCGGCGGATTCGAGGTGTGCCCTCGCCCGGCGGAAGCGAGCTTGCCTCGCGGCTGTCCCGCCCGAACCTCAGTTCTTCTGGCCCCCGTATGTCGGGTGCCTCATCGGGGCGTGAGGACCGAGGACCATGTCTCGCCAGACCAAGTTCATCTTCGTGACCGGGGGCGTCGTCAGCTCCATCGGCAAGGGCCTCGCGGCCGCGTCCATGGGCGCGCTGCTCGAGGCCCGGGGCCTGCGCGTCACCAACCTCAAGCTCGACCCCTACATCAACGTTGATCCGGGGACGATGTCGCCGTACCAGCACGGCGAGGTCTTCGTGACCGACGACGGCGCCGAGACGGACCTGGACCTCGGCCACTACGAGCGCTTCACCGCCGCGACCATGTCGCGGGCCAACAACTTCACGACGGGCCGCATTTACGACGCGGTCATCTCGAAGGAGCGCCGGGGCGAGTACCTCGGCGCGACCATTCAGGTGATCCCGCACATCACCGACGAGATCAAAGCGCGCGTGGTGGAGGCGACGCGGAAGGCCGACGTAGCCATCGTCGAGATCGGCGGCACCGTCGGCGACATCGAGTCCCTGCCCTTCCTCGAGGCCGTGCGTCAGATGCGTACGGAGCTCGGGCCGCAAAACGCCGTGAGCGTGCACGTCACGCTCGTGCCGCACATCCGGGCCGCCGGTGAGCTGAAGACGAAGCCCACGCAGCACTCGGTGAAGGAGTTGCTCGGCCTCGGCATTCAGCCCGAGATCCTCATCTGCCGCGTCGAGAAGGAGCTCCCGCTCGGCCTCAAGAAGAAGATCGCCCATTTCTGCAACGTGCCCGTCAGCGGCGTCATCGCGGCACCGGACGTGGGCGTGATCTACGAGCTGCCCCTGGTCCTTCACGAGCAGGGCATGGATGCGATGTTGGCCGAGCGCCTCAACATCTGGTCTCGCGAGCCGGACCTCTCGCGCTGGCGCCGCGTCTCCGACGTGGTGCAACGCCCGGCGGAGGGCGCGGTCTCCATCGCCGTCGTCGGCAAGTACGTGCATCTCCGGGATAGCTACAAATCGCTCCACGAAGCGCTCGTGCACGGCGGCATCGCCAACGAGTGCAAGGTGGAGCTCACCTACGTCGACAGCGAGGAGCTGACGGCGGAGAACGCCGCCGAGACCTTGGCGCCGCACCACGCCGTGCTGGTGCCCGGAGGCTTCGGCAACCGCGGCTCCGAGGGGAAGATCCAGGCCATCAAATACGCCCGCGAGTGTGGCGTGCCCTTCTTCGGCATCTGCCTCGGAATGCAGATGGCCGTGGTGGAATACGCGCGGCACATCGTGGGCTTGGGCCACGCCAACAGCGCCGAGTTCGACCCGGAGACGCCGCACGCGGTGGTGGACCTCATGCCGGACCAGCGTGGCGTGAAGGACATGTGCGCGACCATGCGCCTCTGAGCCTACCCCTGCGCCGTGAGCGCCGGCTCCCTCGCCGAGCGCGTGTACGGGACGCTGGAGATCAGCGAGCGCCACCGGCACCGCTACGAGGTCAACAACGAGTACCGGGAGCAGCTCGAAAGCGCCGGCCTCGTGCTCAGCGGCCTGAGCCCGGACCAGCGTCTCGTGGAGATGGTGGAGCTGCCGGAGCACCCCTATTTTCTCGGGTGCCAGTTTCACCCGGAGTTCAAGAGCAAGCCCCACGCGGCGCACCCGCTCTTCACGCGCTTCGTGGGCGCGGCCCTCGCGCAACGGAAGCGCCGGAGCGCCGGGCGAAGCCTGAGCGAGCCCGGGGAAGCCACGGCGCCGAACTGATCGGGACGCGCTGCGCGGCGCCGCCTGCGCGTGTTGGCAGGAGGCTGGAGGGGCGAGAACGTGAAAACGCGCGTTCCGTCACGCATGATGCGGAGGCGCCCTCGGCGCCGAGGCCCTCTCATGACTTCCCTTCGCGTTTCTCTCTTCGTGTTCCTGGCGAGCCTGGCGTTCGCGTGCGGTGACGACGACGGCACCCCGTCGGACCCGGACCAGGGCCCGCGCGTCGACCTTGGCGAGGACGGCGCGGTGGCCGACGCCGGCGAAGACCTGGGCGGCGGGTCGTCCATGTGCCCGGCGGGCGCCTGCGATCTCCGCACCGGCATGAGCTGCGCCGCGGAGGAGGCCTGCTACTTCGTCGAAGGCGCCGGCGGCGAGCCGGCGGCGCCGCGCTGCGCTCCGGCCGGCGCCGTGGCGAGCGGCGGCACCTGCGCCCAGCCGCAGGACTGCGCGCCGGGCCTGGCCTGCGTAGCGGCCGACGGGGGCAACTTCTGCGCCCCCGCGTGCTGCAGCGCGGGGCCCGCGGATTGCGCGGCCGGGGAGATCTGCCGGGGCTTCGTCGACGCCGGCGACGCCTCGCTCGGCTTCGGCTATTGCGACACGCCGGACAACTGCGACCTCGTGCTGCAGGACGACTGCGGCGCCGGAGAGATCTGCGTCGCCGTCTCCATCGACCTCGAGGGCAACTCGGACGGAAGCGCCGACTGCGTGCCCGCGCCGGCGGACGCCGTCGAAGCGGGCGGCGCCTGCGGTGGGCCCCTGCCGGGCTGCGGCGGCGGGCTCGTGTGCGTGCAGCTGGCCGGCGCGGAGAGCTCGACCTGCGAGCGCTACTGCGATCCCGCCGCCGCCATGGGGACGCCGGGCTCCTGTCCGCTCGACTTCGCGTGCACGGGCCGGCTGAACGGCTTCCCGCCGACCGTCGGCTTCTGTCTCGCCGCCACGACGACGTGACGCGCTGGCTCCCGCTTTTCGCGCTGCTCCTGGCGTGCCCGAGCTCGCCTCGCGCCATGGTCTCTCCAGACCTCGGCCCGGGGCCCGATGCGTCGTCGCCGGACGCGCAGACGCCGGACCTCGGAAACGACGACGCCGGGCCCGCGGACCTCGGCCCGCCGGAGCTGCCCACCTCGTGCAGCGAGCGTTGCGACCCCGTGGCCCAGACCGGGTGCCCGGACGAGACGACGACCTGCGTGCTGCAGCGAGAGATCCCGACGTGCCGCGGCGGCGGAGGCGAGCTGCCGCGGGGCGCGCCTTGCGGCGCGACGGACGCCTGCGCGCCGGGCCTCGCGTGCTTCTTGGGCGAGGGCGGCGAGGGCGTCTGCGGCCGCGTGTGCTGCGCCTTCGACGCCGACGACCCGGCGTGCATGGCGGACGAGGAGTGCGGCGGGAGCGGCCGGCTCGTCGACGGAACGCTGACGACCTTCGAACGCTGCCGGCCGCCGACGACGGGCTGCGACCTGCTCGACCCGGAGGGCTGCGGCCTCGGGGAGGCTTGCTACTTTGCCGAGGGGGAGACGCGCTGCTTCCGCGCCGGCAGCAACGGCGAAGGCGCGCCCTGCCAGCTCCCGCAGGAGTGCGCGCCGCAGCTGAGCTGCGTGGGCTTCTTCAGCACCCGCTGCACCCGCGTCTGCGACCTGGCCGCCGAGGTCCCCTGCCCCGGCGAGGACGTCTGCACGCGCTTCGCACAGAGCCCGCCGGGCACGGGGCTGTGCGTGCCCGGGGACGCCGAGGAGACCTGACGCGGTCACCGCCTCTCGAGGGACCGTCAGGGGCAGGTTCGGTCCGCGGTCGGAACGCCCTCGAGGGCATCGGCCATGGCGTGGAGGACCGGGGCCATGGCCGGACCGAAGTCCCGCTGGCAAAGCGAGCCGACGGCCACGCGCGCGCCCCGCTCTTCGAGGCCGGAGGCCAGCGAGACCATGCGTCGAGGCGGAAACGACAGGGTCTCTGGGAGTGTGCAGGAAGGGACGAGACGTCCGCCGTTCGCCGGGTCGATGGCCTCCTGCATCGCCGGGTCGTTGAGGATCGTCCGTGCATCGACGCCATTGAGGCGCTCGGGCACGCCGGCGAGGGTCGCGTACACGAGGCGCTCGGGGGGGCGCAGCGCCAGCAGCCCCTCGACGTAGCGCTCGACGGGATGCACGGCCTCCGGGTAGTGGAAGCAGCGAAGGTTGAGGTCGCCGGCGTAGCGTTCGGAGGCCGGATCGAAGAGCTCCGGGTCTGCGACCGAACAGTCGTCCTCGTCCGTAAGCGCGATGATGGCCAGCAGGCTACCCGGCCGCAGGAAGCGTGCCGGGTCCGCGCCCTCGACGCGGTTTTCGTCGCCCCGGCCTGGCGTGCCGTCCTGGAAGCGGAGCGCGCTGGCCGCAGGGGTCAGGGCCTTGAGGATGGCCTCGAGCGGCTGCTCGAAGCCGCAGCCGTTGGTCCCGAGCTGGGTCAAACAGGAGGCGTCGACGGTGAGCTGCTCCACCTGCGCGGCCCAGGCGTCGTCCGAGAGGCCCGGCTCTCGCGTGAGCTCCAAGAAGAGCGGTGGGTCCGCGGGGCAGCGTGGGTCGAGGGGGTTCGGGAACGCGAGCAAACGCCCGTCGTCGCCGAGCGGGTCCGTGCAGGTCGGAACGGTGAAGCCGCCGATGCCCATGTCCGAGCTGATGACTCCAATGCGGAGGCTGCGAAGGGCGGGAAAGGAACGCCCGCGACTGTCCGTGGCCTCGCTTGCCGGGACCTCGCCGCGCAGCAGCGCGCCGAGGAGCCCGGGTACGGCGTCTTGGAAGCGCTGCTGATCGCGGGTCGTGCAGTTCGAGTTGTCGACCATGAACAGCAGGTCGAGTGTGTCCGGCGGTGGCTCTTGCTGCGCCGAGCGGGCCGCGCACGGGTCGAGCGGCGCCGCCTCCAGATCACAGGCCACGAGGTGACCCAGGAGCAGAAGGGCAGCGGCACGGCGCAGAACGAGAGTCATGAGCTCGCTTCGTTGCGAAGCGCGTGCCACGTCATGGCGAAGCGCGTGCCACGTCATGGCGAAGCGCGTGCCACGTCATGGCGAAGCGCGTGCCACGTGGGCCGGGCGGCATCTCCGGTCGAAGGGGACCCGTGGAGGCGCTGCGTCGCGACACGACGGCGCAGTCGGCGGGCACCTGGCAACAGCGGTGGCGACGAGCGGCCCTGGCCCTGCTGGTCCCAGGACGAGCGCTTCCGACGTAGCCGCGACGAAGGCGCGCGTTTTTCGGTAAAGCCGCTCGGATTCAGAACGGGTCCTCGAAGGCGTCGGCCCACTCGTCGTGCTTGGGCTCGACCTGCGGAGGATCCACGGGCACGTCGATCCACGTGTCGTCAGCGCTCGGCCGGAAGTGCGAGGTGGGTGGAGGCTCCGGCGCGGGCGGCGCGGGCTCGGCGGCGCGTGCCAGGCCGAGGGCCACCGGGTCGAGAAGCGCCCCGGGGCGGACGAAGGCCAGGCGTGCGGCGTCGGGCGATGGCGTCGCCGGCAGCGCGTAGGTGGACGCCGGGGACTTGAGCGCCGGGTCCGCGTGGTCGCCCGCGCGCGCCGCGCCCCAGGCCCAGACGGCGCGCCAATGATCGGCTCGCACGGGCTGCGCGAGGGGCAGGCATACGCGGAGCTTGGGCAGCGCAGGCGTATGGGACCAGGTGCTGTGCACCACGTGCAGCCACCCGGCCCAGCAGGCGCTCAACGCCTCCGGCGCCGTGCCGTCGTCGTGGTCCAGCACGAGGCAGCTCAAGGCGAGCACGTCGCCGGACGTGCGGCGGCCGCCGGGCCGGTAGAGCGTGGGGGACCAGAGCCGTAGGTCCCGCTTCGCGGCGCCCTTGGCCCGCGCACGCTCTGCCTCGTGGAGCGCCCGGGCCGCGTCGTCGCCTTCCTCCTTGGCAACGCGCGCCAGGGCGAGCCCCTTCTTCGTGCGCGGCGCGCCGGCCTGCCAGCTCGCGAAGGCCGCGTCGAGGCTAGCGAGCTCCCGCTCCACCCGCCGCGCGAGCTTCCGCTTGAGCTGAAAGCGCGTCAGCCCGGCCACCAACGTCTCCAGGTCGACCACGTCCTGACTCGGCTGCGCATCGAACACGCGCCCAAAGGTCGCGACGGCGAAACGAGGCAAGGACACGCGCCAACGGTACCGCGACGAGCCGGCCGCGGGGACGGGCCACCGGAAGGGCCCGTAGGGAGTCGGACACGGAGACGGAGACGGAGACGGCAACGGAGACGGACACGGAGACGGACACGGACACGGAGACGGACACGGAAACGGACACGGACACGGACACGGACACGGGCACGGGCACGGAGACGGGCACGGACACGGGAACGGAAACGGACCGAGCCTCCCCGCCGCCGCTTGCGCTTGCTCCCCCCTGCGCGATCCTCCCCGCGGTGCCCCTTCTCCTCGTGAAAACCGGCTCCACGCTCCCGCCGGTCGTCGCGCGTCGGGGTGGGGACTTCGAGCACCTCTTTCGTCAGGGCCTCGGCGTGCCCGAGGTGGTCACCGTCGACGTCGCGGCGGGGGAGGAGCTGCCGGACCCGGCGCGCTTCCCTGCGGTGCTGGTCACCGGCAGCCCCGCTATGGTCACGCATCGGGAGCCGTGGTCCGAGGCGACGAAGGCCTGGCTCCCGAGCGTCGTCCACGCCGGCGTCCCGCTCCTGGCCGTCTGCTACGGGCACCAGCTCCTCGCCGAGGCCTTCGGCGGCCGCGTCGACCGAAACCCACGCGGCCGGCAAATCGGCACGTTGGCCCTCACGCGCACCGCGGCCGGGGAAGCAGACGTGCTCCTCGGTCCGCTCGCGCCGCCGGGCGCGCCCCTCGAGGTGCAGGCGACGCACGCCGAGAGCGTCGTGGCGCTCGGCGGGGCGGCCACGCTGCTCGCCACCTGCCCCGGTGACCCGCACCACGCCTTTCGCGTCGGCGACCGCGCCTGGGCCGTGCAGTTTCACCCGGAGCTCGAGCACGAGGACGCGCGGGACTACATCCGCGGCCGTCTGGACACGCTTCGCGCCGAGGGTCTCGACCCGCACGCGCTCCTCTCGGCCCTTCGTCCCACGCCCCACGGCCAGGCGCTGCTCCGCGCCTTTGCCGCGCTCGCCGGCCTTGACCGGGGACGTCCCGCGCCGAAGAACGAGGGCGCATGAGTGCCCGAAACGGAGCCGCCGCCACGCCCAGGGCGGCGACCGGCGCCGCGCCCGACGCCTTCGGGCCGGACCTCTTCATCAACCGCGAGCTGTCCTGGCTCGCGTTCAACCAGCGCGTGCTCGACGAAGCCCGGGACCCGCGCGTGCCGCTCCTCGAGCGCCTGAAGTTTCTGCTCATCACGCAGAACAACCTCGACGAGTTCATCATGGTGCGCCTCGCCGGCGTGGTGGAGCAGCGCAACGAGGGCATTCAGGAGGCGCCGCCGGACGGCATGAGCCCCGCCGAGCAGGTGGACGCCATCGCCGGTCGCCTCGAGCACATGTACGACGAGCTCGCGGACACGTTTCTCCGCCAGCTCCTGCCGCGCCTCGAGGCCGAGGGCGTCTCGCTCACGCATCCGAGCAAGCTCTCGAAGGCGGAGCGGGAGCGGCTGCGGGCGCATTTTCTCGAGCAGATCTATCCCATCCTCACGCCGCTGGCCCTGGACCCCGGCCACCCCTTCCCGCATGTGCCGAACCGGCGCCTGCACCTCATCGTGATGCTCGAGGCGGCGGAGCCCGGGGACCCGGCCTTCGCCGTGGTGCAGGTCCCGGACGTGCTGCCGCGGCTCCTGCCCGTGGCCGCGGGCGAGGGCGCCCGGGCGAGCTTCGTGCTCCTCGACGACGTCATCGCCGAGTTCGCCGGCGAGCTCTTTCGCGGCTTCCGGCGCCGTGGCGCCTGGGGCTTCCGCGTCATCCGGAACCACGACCTGAGTATCGACGAGGAGGAGGCCGAAGACCTCCTCGAGACCATTCGCGACGAGATCCGGCGCCGGGACCGCGGCAACGCCGTGGTGCTCGAGGTCAGCTCGGCCTGCCCGCCGGAGGCGGTGCAGCTGCTCCAGGACGCGCTCGGCGTCGAGAACCGCCTCGTCATGCACCTCGACGGCGTGGTGGCGCCCGGGGACATGATCGCCCTCGGCCAGCCCCTCGCCGGCCGCACGGACCTCGTCGACGCGCCCTTCACGCCCGCCCTGCCTCCGGAGCTCGTGGGCGAGGACGACGTCTTCGCGGTCATTCGCGAGGGGGACGTGCTGCTGCACCACCCCTACGACAGCTTCGACCCGGTGGTGCGCTTCCTCGAGCGCGCCGCCGACGACCCGGACGTGCTCGCCATCAAGCAGACGCTGTACCGGACGAGCGGCGACAGCCCCATCGTCAAGGCGCTCATGCGCGCAGCGGAGAACGGCAAGCAGGTCGCCGCGCTGATCGAAATCAAGGCCCGCTTCGACGAAGAGAACAACATCGCTTGGGCCCGGCGCCTCGAGGAAGCCGGCGTGCACGTCGTCTACGGCCTCGTCGGCCTCAAGACCCACTGCAAGGTGATGCTCGTCGTGCGGCGGGAGGGCGGCGAGCTCCGCCGCTACGTGCACCTCGGCACGGGCAACTACAACCCGAAGACCGCCAAGCTCTATACGGATCTTTCGCTGCTCACCTGCCGGGCGGAGCTCGGCGCCGACGCCACGGCGCTCTTTAACCTGCTCACGAGCTGCACCGCGCCGCGCGAATGGCGGAAGATCATCGCCGCCCCCCTCGGCATGCACGAAACCGTGCTCGGCATGATCGAGCGCGAGGCGGCCTACGCCCGGGCCGGCAAGCCCGCGCGCATCATGGGCAAGATGAACTCGCTCCAGGATCCGGACGTGATCCAGGCGCTCTACCGCGCCTCCCAGGCCGGCGTGGACATCGATCTCGTCGTGCGCGGCATCTGCTGCCTGCGCCCTGGCGTGCCCGGCGTGAGCGAGAGCATTCGCGTGTTGAGCATCGTCGACCGCTTCCTCGAGCACCCGCGCGTCTTCTACTTCGAGGCCGGCGGCCGCCAGCTCGTCTACGGTTCGAGCGCGGACTGGATGCCGCGCAACTTCCACCGGCGCGTGGAGGTCATGTTCCCCATCGAGAGCGAGCAGCTCCGCCGCCGGGTCATCGACGAGGTCATGGGCCTCGCGCTGAAGGACAACGTCAAGGCCCGCCAGCTCCAGGCCGACGGGAGCTACGTGCGCGTGGCGACGCCCGCCGACGTGGACGCGCAGCTCCGTTCGCAGCAGCGCTTTTTGGACCTCGCCCGCGGTGCCGAGCGCGAGGCGGGCCTGCGCCTCCGCGCCGAGCGTCCGTTCATCGTGCGCCCGGTGCGCAACCGCCCCACCAAGGTGCGTCCGGTGCCCGGCGCGACGGACGCGCCGCCGACGGGCCCGGCCGGCGCCACCTCTCCGGGCATCGAGCTCCCGCCGGACGACGGCCGCCCGGCCGAGTAGGCCACCTCGCTGCGCGGCTCAAGCGTCCGGGGTCTCGTCGCGCTGCTTGGCCACATGCGCCGCGAAGCCCGTCGGCACCTCGAGCACCGGCTCTTCCTCCGCCTCGGGTTCCGGCGCCCGATCGAGCTCATCGAGGAAGCGGGCCACGAGGCCTTCCATGATCAGGTCGCGGCGCTCGGCGTCCATGTCCCCGGCGCCGTGCTGGTCATGCACTTCGCGCCAGTGGTCCTCGTAGGCGTCGATGATGCCGTGAAAGCGCGGCACCTTCTTCCAGATGGCTTCGCTGTTCTTGCCGTACACGGCCAGCAGGCTCACCGCCGACGCGCCCGTCAGCAGCAAGCCGAGCGGTCCGCCCAAGAAGAGCCGAATGAGCATGGCGCCCGCCGCGACGGCCCCGGCGCCGGTGAGCACCTTCTTGCCCGAATCGATGCTCAGCCCCTTCTCGAGGGCGACGGACCAGGCTTGCCGGGTCGCGAAGAGGAGCGCGAGAAAGGTGACCCGGCTGGAGCCCTTGCGGTCCCAGTAGCGCAGAATCGCCGTGCGGAGGAACCCGCCGTAGCTCTCGAAGGGGGAGGCGTCGTCGGCCATCGTGGCGACCGTAGCAAGAACCGCCGGCGCGCGCTGCGGCCGAGGTGCCCAGCTCCGACTATGCTCCTCCCCATGGTGCGGACCCTCCCCCGCCGGCCCGCCGGCGCCACCCCGCTCGTCCTTTCCCTCGCGCTCGCCGCGTGCGGCACCTCCTGCGGGGGTGCCGGTGCCGGTGCAGCCGAGACGCCGGAGACGGCTGAGAACCCGGCCCCGGGGCCCATCGAAGGCCCGCTCCCCGGCGAGGGCCTTGCCGGCGCCGAGGGCCAGGCCGCCAACGTTCCGCTCCCGGAGCTGCCCGAGGTGGCCCGCAGCTTGGCCGATCCCGTGGAGCGCGAGGCGCCGCCCATCGCTGATTTGGCCGCCGCCCGGGCGGCGCTCCGGGCCGGGCACTACGAAGCGGTCGCCGCCGCGTCCCTCGGCACGGGTCCCGAGGCTCGCCTCCTCCGGGCCGAGCTCGCCCTCCTCACCGGGCGCCTCACGGACGCACGGCGCGAGGCGCAGGCGGCGGCGCGCGCGCTCGAGGGCGCGGAGGCGCGCCGCGCGCTCACGGTGAAGGCCGAGGCCGAGCTCTCCGCCGGCGACCTCGATGCGGTGCTCCGTACGCTGCGTCCCCTCGAGGCCGACGACGCCGCGCACCGGGCGCGCTTGCTCCTGGCCGAGGCGCACGCCACGCGCGGCCAGGTCACGGATGCCGAGCGCTTCTACCTGCGCGTGATCGACGCCTACAACGACGGCATCATCGGCGAGCGCGACGCGGAAGGGCTCGCCTACGTGGCGCAGGCGGCCTGGGGCCTCGGCTCGGCCCGCGACGCCAACGACGCCTTCCAGGAGTCCGTGGCGGCCGATGGCGAGCGCGTCGCGACGCAGCTCGCCTGGGCCGAGCTCTTCCTCACCAAATACGACGCGGGCCATGCCGAGGAGGGCGTGCGCGCGGCCTTCGCCGTGAACCCCCGGGACCCCGTGGCCCATGCGCTCATGGCCCGCATCCGCATCGCGCAGAGCTTCGACTTCGCCGAGGCGGCGCGGCACGTGGAGCGCGCGCTGGAGGTGCACCCGACGCTGCCCCTGGCCGTCGCCACGAAGGCCGGTCTCGCGCTCCGGGACCTCGACGTGGACACGGCCGACGCGCTTCTCGACGCCGGCCTCGCCGCGCACCCCAAGGACCTCGAGCTCCTGTCCATGAAGGCTGCCGTGCGCTTCTTGGCCGACGACGCGCGCGGCTTCGCGGCGGCCAAGCGCCGCGTGCTCCAGCAGCACCGCACCTACGCGGAGATGTACAACGTCATCGCCGAGTACGCCGAGTGGGAGCACCGCTACCCGGACATCGTGGCCATGAGCCGCGAGGCCGTGACCCTCGACTCGGCCAACTACCGGGCGCACGCGAACCTCGGCCTGAACCTGCTGCGCATGGGCGACGAGGACGAGGGGCTCCAGGCCCTCGAGAGCGCCTGGCGCCGCGACCGCTACAACGTGCGCGTCTACAACACGCTCGAGCTCTACGACCGCGTGTTGCCCGCGGAGTACGCGACGTTGCCGAGCGGCCCCTTCCTCTTTCGCTTTCATAACGACGAGCGGGCCGTGCTCGAGCCCTACGTTCCCGAGGTGCTGGCCGGAGCCCACGCGGACATGGTCCGGCGCTACCGCTTCACGCCCGAAGGCCCCTTGCGCATCGAGATGTATGCCAACCCGCAGCACTTCGCGCTCCGGACCACGGGGCTCCCGAACCTCGGCGTGCAGGGCGTGTGCTTCGGCAAGGTGGTGACGGCCATCAGCCCCGCGGGCGGTCCCTTCAACTGGGGGCAGATCACCTGGCACGAGCTCGCGCACGTGTTCCACATCCAGCTTTCCCGGAACCGCGTGCCGCGCTGGTTCACCGAAGGGCTCGCGGAGTACGAGACGAACATCGCCCGCCCCGAGTGGAAGCGGGAGCTCGACCATTTGCTCTGGCAGGCCCTCGATGCGGACCGGCTCCCGCCGCTCCGGGCGCTCAACCGCGCCTTCACCCGGGCCCGGAGCCCCATGGACATGATCACGGCCTACTACGCGAGCACGCGCGTCGTGCATCACCTCGTCGACCGCTACGGCTTCGGCAAGGTGGTCGAGCTCCTCCGTGGCTGGGGCCGGGGCCTGCGTACGGCAGAGCTCTTCGAGGAGGTCCTCGGCGCGAGCGTCGACGCCGTGGACGCCGCCTTCCGTGCCAGTGAGCGCCAGCGACTCGCGCGCTTCGCCGGCGCCTTCCACTTCGACGCCGGCGCTTACCGGGAGCTCGCTCCGCGCCGCGAGGCCGCGGCGGCGGCCCCGGCCGACGCGGCGGCGCAGGCGGCGCTCGGCGCGGCGCTGCTGGTGAACGGCCGCGTGCAGGACGCGGTACCGGCGCTCGAGGCCGCTGTGGCGAGGCAGCCGGGCCAACCCCTCGCAAGCTACCTCCTGGCGCGTGTGGCCCTCGGAAGTGGGGACGCCGCCGGCGCGGAGGCGCGCCTCGAGACGATGGTGGCGGCCGGGCACGACGGCTACGAGCCGCAGCTCCTCCTCGCCCGGGCGCGGCTCGGCCAGGGCGACCGCGAAGGGGCGGAGGTGGCGCTTCGGGCCGCGACGGCGCAGGACGCCGAGCGCCTCGAGGCCTGGCAGGGGCTGGCCGAGCTGGCTTCTCCGCCTCCGCCGCGGCCCGGACAAGCCGCGGCGCCAGGTAACACCGCAGCGCCAGGGAACCCCGCGCTGCGGCGCGAGGCGCTCACCAAGCTCGCCGCTCTCGACGAGCACGACCGTGGCGCCCACGCGGCGCTGCTGGCGCTCGAACGCGCGGCCGAGGCCTGGGACGTGGTGCTTCGCCTCGGCGAGCGCGGCCTCTTCGTCGACCCGGGCAACGGGGCGAACCACGCGGCCTACGCCGAAGCGCTGCTCGAGACCGGCGGCGACGCCACGCTGGCGCTGCGCGAGGCCGACGTGGCCCTCATCACGCTGCCGGCCGATGACGCCGAGGCGCGCGCGGCGGCGCAGGCGCTCCGTGGCCGGGCCCTCGAGGCCCTCGGTCGCCGCGCCGAGGCCATCGAGGGGCGTGCCTCCCGGACGGGGAACGCTCCATGACCTCTGCGGGCCCGGGCCGGGAGGTGGTGGCCGCAAGCCCGACGCGCCGGCGCCTCGCGTCCATCCCCACGCGTGTGCTCGCGGCCTTTCTCCTGGTGCTCTTGGCCTTTGGCGCCGTGGCGCTGACCAGCGTCGTGCAGCACGCGCGGACCGCGCAGCGGCTCCGGCTGCTTCATCAAGGCTACCTTCCCCTCGCGCTGCAGTTCAGCGAGGCGCGCACCACGCAGTCGCTCTTTCGCCAGCAGCTCGCCCAGGGCCCGGCCGCGCGAAACTGGATGCAGGCGGCGCGGCAGGTACGCCCCTCGACGCTCCGGCGCGTCGAGGCGAGCCTGGCCCGCGCCGAGCGTCTCGCCGCAGGCATCGAAGAGGTGAGCACGCTGCCGCCGGTCCGCGAGGCCTTCGAAGAGGTGAAGACGCGGCAGCGGGCCCTCGAGCCGCGCTACGAGGCGGCCTTCGAAGCCCTCGCCGCCGGTGACGAGGCGGCGGCGTCGCGGCAGCTCGCGGCCCTGGAGCCGGACGAGCTGGCCATCGGTCGCGCCTACCGGGACGGCTACGCGCGGCTCCAGGAGCGCATCGAGACGCTCAGCGCCGAGTCGGCGGAGAGGGAGCGGCAGGCCTCCATCGTGCTCGGCGTCCTCTTCGGCCTCGCGCTCCTCTTCGGCGCGGGCCTGACCGCCTGGGCCCGGGCGCTCCTCGAGCCCCTGCCCACGCTCGAGGCGCGCGTCGCCGCCGTGGCCGAAGGCGACCTGAGCGCCCGGCCCGTGGTGTCGTCGCGGCAGGACGAGATCGGGCGCCTGACCCGAGACTTCGAGCGCATGGTGCAGGCGCTCGCCGCCCGCAACGACCGGCTCCGGGCGCTCCGGCGCATGCAGGGGCAGATCGTGAGCGGCCTTCGCGCGGGCGTGGTCGTCGTCAACGGCGAGGGCGAGGTCCGCACCACGAACCCGGCGGCGGAGACCGTACTGGGCCTGGCCGGCGCGGAGGGCACGGCGCTCGCGGCGACGGAGGTGGGACGCGCGTTGCCCGAGCTCGTGGCCCTGGTGCGCGACGTCCGCGCCTCCGGCGTTCCGGCGCGCCAGGAGGGCTTGCGCTTCGCCGGCCAGGACCTCGAGCTCTCCGCGTCGCCTTTCGGCGAGGCCGAGGGGGCGGTGCTTCTCGTCGCGGACGACGTGACCGAGGCCAACCGCACCAAGCGCCGGCTCATTCATACGGAGCGCCTCGCGGCCATCGGCCGCATGGCCGCACACGTGACGCACGAGGTCCGGAACCCGCTGAGCAGCATCGGGCTCAACGTGGAGCTGCTCGGCGATGAGCTGCTGGCCGAGGGGCCCCGGGACGTCGAGGAGGCCCGGGCCCTGCTCGGGGCCATTCAGCGGGAGGTCGAGCGGCTTCGAGGCATCACAGAGGAGTACCTGCGCCTCGCGCGCCTCCCGCAGCCGCGCCTCGAGCCCGAGGACCTCGGGGAGCTCGTGCGCGGCATCGGGCGCTTCGTCGCGCCGGAGATGGCGCGCGCGGGCGTCGGCTTCGAGGTGGAGGCCGCGGACGGGCCCCTCGTGGCCATCGACGAGGGTCAGCTCCGGCAGGCGCTCCTCAACTTGCTGCGCAACGCCCGGGAAGCGCTGAACGAAGGCGGCCGGGTGCGCATGTCGGTCCGGAGCGACGACGCCGGCGTGCTGCTCATCGTAGAAGACGACGGCCCCGGCATCGCCCCGGCCATGCGCGAGCGCCTCTTCGACCTCTTCGAGACCACCAAGGAGCGCGGGACGGGCCTCGGGCTGCCGCTGACCCAACAGATCGTCGCGGCCCACGGCGGCACCATCCGCTGCACGGAGGGCATCGACGGGCGAGGGACGCGCTTCGAGATTCGGTTGCGTCGGGCGGACCGGGTGGCGGCGGAGTAGGGCGTTTCCGTTTCCGTTTCCGTTTCCGTTTCCGTTTCCGTTTCCGTTTCCGTTTCCGTTTCCGTTTCCGTTTCCGTTTCCGTTTCCCCGCTACCGAGCGCTCTTTGGGGTTAGCGCGTTGGCGAGGTGGCGGGTGGCTCGGCCTCGGTGGCTCAGGGCGTTCTTCTCCTCGCGGCTCAGCTCCGCCATGGCCCGGCCCGGGGCGTCGTCGGGGTAGAAGAGCGGATCGTAGCCGAAGCCGCCCTCGCCCTGGAGCGCGCGGCCGATCCGGCCCTCGCAGGCGCCCTCGGCTTGGGCCCAGGGGCGGCCGTCCGGGTGGACGAGCACCAGCACGCAGCGGAAGCGCGCGCGCCGGTTCGTCACGCCCTCGAGCGCCGCCAGCAGCTTGGCGTTGTTGGCCGCGTCTTTGCCCGGCCCCTCGGCGCCGGCGTAGCGCGCCGAATGCACGCCCGGCGCGCCGCCCAGCGCGTCCACCTCGAGGCCGCTGTCGTCCGCGAGCGTGGGGAGGCCGCTGGCGGCGGCGTAGGCCCGGGCCTTCTTGCGCGCGTTTCCCTCGAAGTCCGGCCGGTCCTCCTCCACCTCGAGGTCCAGTCCCAGGTCCCCGGGCCGCACCAGCTCGAAGCCCTCGAGCAGCGCCTGGAACTCCCGGACCTTGCCGGCGTTGCCCGTCGCGACGAGCAGCTTCACGGGTGCGCGGCCGTCGTGAGGCGCTTCACGTCGACGCCGGCATCGGCCAGCGCTGCCTTCTGGACGTCGGCGATGTGCGCGAAGGAAGCGAGCGCCAGGTCGAGCATGCCGTCGATGTCCGCCCGGGCCACGGGGGCCTCCTCCGCCGTGCCCTGCACCTCCACCACGCGGCCGTCCGCCGTGCCGACGACGTTGAGGTCCACCTCGGCGTCCCGGTCCTCGACGTAGCAGAGGTCGAGGAGCGGCCGGCCGCTGACGAGGCCCACGCTGATGGCTTGGAGCGGCGCCCGGAGCACGCCGGAGCGCACGAGCCCCTGGCGCTGGAGCGAGCCGAGCGCGAGCGCCACGGCGACGGTGCCTCCGCAGATGGACGCGGTGCGCGTGCCCCCGTCGGCGTCGAGCACGTCGCAGTCGACGGTGATCGTCCGGTCCCCGAGCTTCGTGAAGTCGATCATGGCCCGGAGGCTGCGCCCGATGAGGCGCTGAATCTCCGCGGAGCGCCCATCGATGCCGCCCCCGCGGCGCCCTTCGCGCCGCCGGCGTGAAGGGTTCGCGCGCGGGTGCATGGCGTACTCCGCGGTGAGCCAGCCAAGCCCCGGCTGGCGCCAATCTGGCGTGCGCTCGTCCACGGAGGCCGCGACGAGCACCGTGGTCTCCCCGGAGCGGTAGATCAGCGAGCCCTCGGGGCGCTTCTGCACGCCGAGCTCGATGGCGACGGGGCGGAGCGCGTCGAAAGAGCGGCCGTCGGTGCGCGTCATGGCCGGCGTTGTGGCGGCCCGGGCGAGGCAGGGCAAGTACCGAAGCGGCGCGGGCGCGCGGAGAACACCGGCCGCGCTGAGAACACCGGCCGCGCGGTCAACTCGTTCTATGCTTGCGCCGTGCGCGTCTGCCCTCGTTGCCAGCTTCGCTACGCCGATGAGACGGTGTACTGCCTCGCCTGCGGTGAGGCCCTCGAGGCGCTGACGGACCCGCTCATCGGCACGGTGCTCGCGGGTCGCTACCTCCTTCAGGACGTGCTCGGCCGCGGCGGCATGGCGACGGTCTACCGCGCCCAGGAAGAGACCGGCGGCCCCGTGGCCATCAAGGTCCTCCACGCGCACTTCGCCGACGACGAGGTGCTCCGGACCCGCTTCGAACGCGAGGCCCAGGCCACCGCGCAGCTCGCGCATCCGAACATCGTGGCCATTCTCGACGTGGGCATGACCGCGGACAACGTGCCCTTCCTGGCCATGGAGCTGCTCGAGGGGGAGTCGCTGGACGCCGCGCTCCGGCGCGACGGGGCGCTGCCGGCGCGGCGCGTGCTCGCCATGGCCTTGCAGCTCGCCCGGGGCCTCAGCCGCGCCCACGACTTCGGTCTCGTACACCGGGACGTGAAGCCCGAGAACATCATCCTCTGCCAGGACGACGCCGGCGAGGCCGTCGTGAAGCTCGTGGACTTCGGCATCGCCCTGGCGCCCGACGACCCGCGGCTCACGGCCCGGGACGTGATCCTCGGCAGCCCCCGCTACATGGCCCCGGAGCGCTTTCGTGGCTCCGTCGCCAGCACGCCGGCCACGGACCTCTACTCGCTCGGCGTCGTGCTCTTCGAGATGTGCGCGGGCCAGCCGCCCTTCGAGAGCGAAACGCTGGCCGGCTACGTGATGCACCACATCGAGAGCGAGGCGCCGCGGCTGCGCAGCGTGGCGCCGAGCACACCGCGCGTGCTCGACGACCTCGTGCATGAGCTGCTTCGCAAGGACCCGGCGGACCGTCCCCCGGACGCCCACGCGGTCGTCGCCCGCCTCGCGGCCGTCGCCACGGCGGCGCAGCGGCGCGTGCGCCACGCCAGCGTGCTCAGCGTGACCTCGACGAGCTCCGAGACGCTTCGTCTCGACGGCTGGTCCGAGCGCGTGCGCGTCTACCACGAGATGCTCGGGCGGGCTTTCCCCGGCGGCGCGCCGGCGTCGCTGGCTTCCCAGGGGGCCGAGCTCGAGCGCACGGTGACGAGGCTGCGGCGCCTCCAGGCGCGCTCGTCGCAGCTCTCCGAGCGTTCCCGGGAAGCGGCGGGGGAGCTGCAGCAGGCGCGAGAACGGCTCGGACATGCCGTGGAGGTGCTCGCCCGGGACCTGAGCGAACGGCGTCGCGAGGCGGGACGGGCCCTCGTGCCCGGAGGCTTCGTGGGAGGCTGGGCCGACGCCTATCGTGCCGCGCTCGCCCTCGCCGTGGAGCTCGATATGCGCGAGCCGGACCGGCCGAGCGAGGACGGCCGCGCGGCGCTTCGGGATGCGCTCGCCGCCTACGAGGGCTGGCTCGAGAGCACACACGACGAGGCGCTCCATGATCTCGAGTTCCAGCTCTCGGTGCTTCGGAACACGCTCGAGAAGCAGGAGCGGGAGGCCCAGGACGAGCGCGCTCGCATGACCGCGATGCTCACGGAGATCGGCCACGAGCGCGGCGCCCTCGAGTCCGCGCTGGTCGCCCTCGCCCAGGAGATGGAGGCCGTGCTGCGGCCGCGAGCGGAGCTCGAGCCGCTCTTTCGACGCCTCGACGCCTCGGCTCGCCGCCCGCGCTGAGCCGTATCATTGGCGACGACCTCTTCCCTGGTCGGCGTTCGGCCCAAAACGCGCTACGCTTACACTGTGGGGAAGGCCGCGCCGAAGGCTCAAGGGGACACCGGGAGTCTGCCGCTCGAGCGCGTGCTCTGTACGGGCTTCGGCAAGCAGCTCACGGGCACGCTCCTCGTCTGGCCCGAGGAAGAGGAGGGCGCGCCGGACCGGCTGCGCTGGAGCCAGGGCTACATCGACCGAGTCGTCTTCGCGGCGCCGACCCACGGCGGCGCGGAGGAGGACCTCCTCGCTCTTCTCGCCCGCGAGCGCGTGCCCTTCGCGTTCTACGGCGACGACCTGACCGCCGGAGCCGGGGACGCACGCTGGGTCGACCCGCTGACGCTCGTGGTCGCGTCGCTGCGCAAAGGCGTTCGGCCGGGTCTGCTGCGCGCCGAGCGCGCGCGCCTGGGCACGAAGCCCCTCCGGGTCCCTCCCGAGTCCTTGCTCACGCGCCTCGCCCTCACCGCGGATGAGCGGGCCCTCGTGCAGCACGCCGGCGCTTCGGAGCTCACCATCGATGCGCTCGTCGAGGGCAGCGCGCAGCCGGCGCTGGCGCGGCGCGTGGCCTGTCTCCTCTCGCTGCTTCGCGGTTTCGCGAAGGACCGCTCGGTGCCACCGCCGGCGAACCGGTCCTCGGCGCCACCGGTCGCGCAGCGCTCCGGCGCCCCACCGGTCCCCGTCTCCGTCCCGCCCGCGGCCCGACGTTCGTCCGACGCCTTTCCTTCCATCGCTCCGCCGGTGACCTCCGGCTCCTCCGGCGTGCGCGCCACGGGGGAGCGACGAGAGTCCCGGCGAGCGCCCCGCTCCGGGGGACACGTCTCGCTCCCGCCCCTCGCGAGCGACGCTCCTTCCACCACGTCTCGGCCCGTGCGCACGTGGCCCGCCAGCGCGCCGCAAGGTGTCTCGACGCCGGGCAAGCTCGCCTGGCAGGAGCTTCATCGCTGGGCGGAGCAGCTGGAAGCGCAGAGCTACTTCGAGATGCTCGGGATTCGCCAGGACGCGGCGCCCTACGAGATCCGTGAGGGCTACGCGGCGAAGTCCATGCGCTTCAAGCCCGAGACGCTCGCGCCGGAGCTGGAGGACATTCGGCCCCTGGCCGAGCAGGTGCACGGCTGGCTCGCGGACGCCCGGGACGTGCTCCTCGACCCGGATCGGCGAAGCGCCTACCGCGTGCGCCGGGCCCGGGGCGCCGGCTCGCCCTCGAGCATGCGCGCCGAAGCGGAGCACGTGGGTGGCCACAAACTCTTCGAGCGGGCGCGCGCGCTCTCCAAGGCCCACCGGCACGACGAGGCCCTCGACGTGCTCGACCGTTGCCTCGAGGCGGCGCCCACGACGCCGCAGTACCTGGCCATGAAGGCCAAGATGCTGCTCGAGCTGCGCCGCGTGCTCGACGACGCGACGCAGGCCGAGGTGGAGGGCTTGCTTGGAACCGCGCTCGCCGTGGACCCGGACCACGTGGAAAGCCTCGTGCTTCGCGGCCGCATGAGCCAGCGCCTCGGCCGCAGCGAGGAGGCCGTGCGTGACTACCGGCGCGCGGCGCACCTCGACCCGAAGAACCTCGAGGCGAACCGGGAGATCCGCCTCGCGGGAATCCGCAAGCGCCACAAGGCCGAAGAAGAAGCCGCGGCCGCGGAGACCGGCGGGGCCTTCGGCCGCTGGCGCCGCAAAAAGCGCTGACCGGACGCGGACCTGTCCGCTGCGATCCTGATCGCGTCGTTCTGAGCGCGTCGTTCTGAGCGCGTCGTTCTGAGCGCGTCGTTCTGAGCGCGTCGTTCTGGTCGGGTCGTTCTGGTCGGGGTGGCCGGATTTGAACCGACGACAACGAGCACCCAAAGCTCGTGCACTACCAGGCTGTGCGACACCCCGAAGCCCACCGAAGCGAGCGCTGGCACGCTAGCTCCCGCGGGGCGGAGGCTCAACCGCGCGGGACTCCCGCGCCGGTCGAGCCACGGGGCTTGCGCCGATGGCCCTTTGGCCGGAAGGGAAGCCCCATGGCGATTCGAGCGCTGCTTCATGGTCTACGACGGCTCGGAGCCCCCTGGTGAGTGGCGGCCACGAGGGCCGAGCACCGGAGCCCGCCGGCGTCGTCTTCGACCTCGATGGGACGCTCATCGCGAGCGCGCCGGCCATTCGAGCCGTGGCCAACGCCTACCTGGCCGAGGCCGGCCTCGGACCGCCGCTCAGCGAAGAGGAGACCATCGCCTTCGTGGGCGGCGGCTCGCCGGTCTTCGTCGAGAAGATGCTCGCTTCGCGCGGGCTCCCGCGCCCCGAGGACTTCGCCGTGCGCTACGCGGCCTTCCAGCTGCACTACCGGAACGCGGACCCGTCGCTCAACGTGCCCTACGCGGGCGCCGAGGCCGCCATGGACGCGCTGGCGGCGGCGGGCCACGGCCTCGCGCTCTGCACGAACAAACCCGGCGCCCCCACGGCCAAAGTGCTCGCGGCCCTCGGCTGGGAGGACCGCTTCGCACGCGTGGTCGCCGGGGACACGCTCGCCGTCAAGAAGCCGGACCCGGCGCCGCTCCTGTACGCGGCGGAGGCCGTCGCGCGCCCCTTCATCTACGTGGGCGACAGCGAGGTCGACGCGGAGACCGCCCGGCGCGCCGGGGTCCCCTTCCTGCTCCACACCGAGGGCTACCGGCACGCGGATCTGGCCGACCTGCCGCACGCGGCTGTCTTCTCGGACTGGTCCGAGCTTCCGCGGCGGGTGGCCGAGGTCCTCGGCGCCCCGGCGCTGCCTCGACCCTGAACACGCCCGGCTCCCCTGGTCCGGCCCGCGCGGCGGCCCGCGTGAGCGGCGGGGCCGCTCGTCCCCGATAGGGCCGCGGGACCTCGCTCCGGGGCTACGGCCGCGGGCCGCGCGAGCCGCTTGCCGGTGCACGGGCAAGCGGCTCCGCTCCCTTGCGGGAGCCCGAGCCTGTTGCCATCGTCGCCGGGCCTGCCCCCGTAGCTCAGCTGGATAGAGCAGCGGCCTTCTAAGCCGACGGTCCCGTGTTCGAATCGCGGCGGGGGCGCCAGACTCACGGGCCGTCTAGGCCCGCTTCGTGGGCCCTTCAGATGGCCCGCGCGACGTCGTCCGTGGCCGCGACGACGAGCGCGCCGCCGTAGACCCGTGACGCCACCCGGCTCGCCCAGGCGACGAGCCCCGCGGCCTTCGCTCGAGCGCGCTCGCCCGGAGGCAGCAGGTCCAGCGTCGGGCCGACGACGGCGGCGCAGGGGACGGCGAGGGTCTTCATGGCCTGAAGCAGGGCCAGCCCCTCCAGGTCGAGCGTCGGGTCCAGGTCGAGGTCGAAGTCCACGGCCTCGATGAGCAAGGGCGGGCGCTGCAACGCGACATACCAGCCCTCGTAGAACCACTCGTAGAAGTGGCGTTCGTATATACCGTTCAGCCATACCCGGCTCGGCCAGGCGCCAGCCGTCGATGCCCCGGGACCGGGACGCCAGAGCCGGGCTGACCCTAGGGCTCGACCTCCGTGGCGGAACTCGGCGACGTGCCGTTCGCCGCCCGCGGCCGCGGGGGCAACGTGCCACGTGAGTTGGACTCGGGAAGACGCGGGGGTGCTGGGCATGGTGGTGGCTTCGCCCCCCAGCCCGTCGAGTTGCGCTGCTCGGATTTCCAAAGCGACCCGGCGCCGCGCCGATCTTACTCCGTGTTACAACTGCCGGGACGGCGGCCCCCGGCGCGTTGCGTGGACGCACTCGGCGGGTCAGCTTCAACACGTCCGATGTCTGAACTCGACCCCCTGACAAGCTGGCTTCTACAGGAAGGGGCTGAGGTCTACATCGACGGCTCAGAGGAGCGGCCTTGGACCGAGGTGCTCGTCGCCGTCGGCGACGAGCGGTGGCTGGGCCGCGGACCTTCGCGGCAGAGCGCGCTCCGGGACGTAGTGCGACAGATGGCTCCTTCGGCGCTCACCTTGCGCCTCGTGGACGCGGCCATCGGCGCCCCTGCCGTCGCGGCGGCCCCGGCTCCGGCCGTCGCGCCCGCCGCGGCGACCGCCGGGCCCATCGTGACGCCGCGCCGCCGCGGGGTCGTGGCGCGCGAGGTGCCCGACCCCAACGGGGACGAGGCCCGCGCCGCCATCGAGTCCCTCGATGAGCTTCACGCGCAGATCGACGCGACCGCCGAAGACCTCGGCCTCATGGCGCCGTCGCGCATCCGGCTCTTTCTGCTCGCCTGGATCGCCGAAGCACGCACCATTCAAGACGAGTTTGGCGGGCTCTTCGAGGTAAGCGAGCGCGTCGGCCGCGTCGCCGGACGGCTCGGCGAGCTCGCCAAGAGCCTCTGGCCCGGCAGCGTGCCCGCGCTCCGCCTCGAGTCGAGCCCGAGGGAGGCCTTTCAGGGCGTGCTCGACGCGCCCGCCGTTCGGAGCTGGGGCGTCGTCGCGGCCCGCGTCCGCCATCACCTGACGCCGCTCGTGGACGACCCGCACGACGACGACGGCTGGGGCGACGGCGCCGTCGTGTACTGGGACCTTCCCGACGCCGAGGCGCGCCTCGCGGAGCTCGTTCGCGAGACCGACGCGCTGCTGGCCGAGCGCAACGACGAGCCGGACCTCGACGCCATCGCCGGGCTGCTCGCGCGCTTCCGGGCGCTTCGCCATTCCACCACGGACGGAGCGAGCTGGGGGCTCGCCGTGGGGCAGCTGCGGCGCCGCGCGTGGCGCCACCGGCAGCACACGGCGCTGCGCATCGTCCTGGACGAGGAGGCGCGCCCGAGCGGCGGCTGGGACGCCTGGGCCAAGCGCCGCGGGCCTTCCGCGCCGAGCGAGACCGCGGACTCGCCGCCCGAGGGGCTCCGGGACGACCCGGAGGCGCTCTGGACCTGGCTGCGCGAGGCCATCGACGCTCACGGCGGCCCGGAGCTGCGCGCCGCCCTCGAGGGCTGGGAAGACGAGGTCGCGGCCATCGACGCGGACGCGCTCCCCAACCGTGACCGGCGCTACCGGCGACGGCTGCGCGATCTCCAGCGCCGGGTCGCGTCCGCCGTGGACGACGAGGGCGACCTCGAGGACGACGACGAAGCCGACCTCGACGAAGCGCCGCGCGCGGCCGCGAGCACGTCCATCTCCGTCCCGGATGCCCTGCGTGCACGTCTCGCCGGCTGCAACGCGCTCTTCGTGTCGAACCGCGCCGATCCGGAGCTGAAGGACGCCCTGGAAGAGGTCTTCGGC
>JBCCAW010000233.1:0-8629 GCA_039814655.1 Myxococcota bacterium
GACGCGCCCTTTGCCTGCTTCGACCCGGCCCACGGCGCCAAATGGGGCCCCCATGAGCTCATGCATCGGGCCGTGGGCTTCTTCTGGCGACGCGGGGCTTCCCGGTGGGAGCACTACCTGGGCGCGCGGCTCGGCGAGCTCGTGCCCGTCGTGCTCTGGTACGGACCCGACGAGGTCGCGCGCCAAGAAGACGCGGGCGTGAGCCGCCATCGCGGGAGCCGCGAGGCGCCGCTGACCTCCGCGCGCTGGCTCGCAGAGTCCCGGGACGCGCTCCGCGCCCGCCTCGACGCCACCATGGACGCGCTCGACGCGGGGCTCGCGCACTTCGAGACGGAGCTCGAGGCCATCGACGCGGAACGCGCGAGCGGCCATAGGCGGCGGACCGTGCATCACCGCGGGGACGCCCGTCTCGACGCGGCGAGCGATGCCACGGCCTACGTCGTGGGCCAGGCAGAGCGCCTGGCGCGCCCGGAGGTCGGCGCCGTGCTCGCGCGCGTGCCCGACGGCCGCTGGCGCCAGAGCCGCGTGGGTGCCTTCCGCCATCGCGTGGAGGCGACCTTCGACCGGCTCCTCTTTTCGACGCTCGCGCAGCCGCCGCTCCCGGAGGGCCGGCCGCTGCGCCTGCTCTGGGACCTCGGGCTCCGCGTCGCGCACGCCGAGACCAGCCCACCGGCGCGCCTGCTCGAGGCCCTCGACGGCGCAGCGCGGGCCTTGCCGGTGGACCTCCGGGAGGCCTTCGACGCCGTCGCCGAACTGGACGAAGGGCTCCTCGCCGACGGCCGCCGCGACGGCGGCTGGGACCTCGACCAGCTGGCCGCGGGGGTCGCTTCCGTGGCCCCGGCGACGCTGGCGCGCGCGGACGCGCGCGACCCGGACTGGCTCGAGGGCTTCGCCGGGAGCGACGCGCTCTGGCGCCGGGCTCCGCTGCTGACGCGCCTCCGGGCGCACCTCGAAGCGACGGCCGCAGACGACGCCGCGGGCCGCGACTTGCTCGCTCTCGAGCAGGCCATCGCCGCCCAGCAGGCCGACGACCGCATCGCGCACCTCGGCGCGCGCGAGGGCGAGGGGCTCGTCGCAGCCGAGAGGCTGACCGTGCTCCGCCCCACGACCGACGTCGCCGGCCTCCACGCCCAATGGATGGGAACGGACACGGACACGGACACGGACACGGACACGGACACGGACACGGACACGGACACGGACACGGACACGGACACGGACACGGACACGGAAACCACCCACCGCGTCCCGGGCTGCCTGGTCGTCGTCGGTCACGTCGACGAGGTCGCCTTAATCGCCGTGCCGGAGACCGCCGGGGCTCTGCTGGAGCGCGCGCGGGGCGAGATCGTCGGCCGGTCGGAGCTCGCGGACGCCCTCGGACGAGGGCCGCTCCAGACGCTCCTGGACCTCGGCTCGCTGACTTTCGTCGCGGCCGACGGCGAACCGTGAGGCCGCGGCGGCGCGGCGCCGTGAGAGCGCGCTCAGCCTCCCCATCTACGGACGGTTGCGGTTCGCGCGGCCCCGGCCTAGGTCCGGCCCGAGCCGGAATCGTCTAAGTGTTGACGAAAGTTCGTCCCCATTTCGGTGGGACGGTCTGCTCCGGCCTGTGACGAGGAAAAACACACCATGACCAAGCTCCTTTCCCTGACCGGTCTTTCGCTTCTTCTCGCCCTCGGCTGCGCCGGCGGCGACTCCAGCGACACCGCCGCCGAGGGTGCGGCCACGACGAGCGGCGCCGAAGCCATCGCCACCGAGGCGGTCGAGGCCGCCACGGACCCGGACATCGTCGACGTCGCCGCGGGCAACCCGGACTTCACGACGCTCGTGAGCCTCGTGCAGGCCGCGGGTCTCGTCGACACGCTGAAGAGCGAGGGCCCCTTCACGGTCTTCGCCCCGACCAACGCGGCCTTCGCGGCCGTTCCCGCCGAGACGCTCGCCGCGCTCCAGGCCGACACGGACAAGCTCCGCGCCGTGCTCACCTACCACGTGATCGCCGGCCAGGCCGTGATGGCCGAGACCGCCGTGACGCTCATGGGTGCCGAGGTCGCGACGGCCAACGGCGCCAACGTCACCATCGACGCCTCCTCGGGCACCGTCGTGCTCACCGGTGGCCAGGGCAGCAGCGCCAACGTGGTCGCCACGGACGTCGAGGCCTCCAACGGCGTGATCCACGTGATCGACGCCGTGATCCTCCCGCCGACGCTCTGAGCCCACGAAGCGCGGAGAACGCCTGGTCGCGCGCCGCGCGGCCAGGCGTTTTTTGCTTCCCGGGGCGCGGGTCGAACGAGACCGTTGCGGTCATGCGCCCCGCGCGACCCTAAGGCGTGCCCGTGGGACTGCTCGACGCGCTGCCGAACGTGACTTTCGTCACGGGCAAAGGGGGCGTCGGAAAGACGACCGTCGCCGAGGGCCTCGTGGCGGCCCTCGCCGCGCGCGGCGAGACGCCGCTGCTGGTGGAGGTCGGCGAGCCCGGGGACGTTCTCCGGAGCCAGCCCGTCGCCGGCGTGCGCCGCGAGCTGATCACGGGTGAAGATGCTCTCGCCCGGGCCGCGGAGACGCTCTTCGGCTCAGCCTTCGCCGCCCGCCTCGTGATGGGGAGCTTCGCCATCAAGCGCCTCGCCCGCGCCGCCGCGGCCGTGCGCGCCTTCGCGGTCCTGGACGAGGTGCGCGAGCGCGCCGAGCAGGGGAGGCGCGTCGTGGTGGACCTGCCGGCGACGGGGCACGGCCTCGGCTGGCTCCGGGCCCCGGGGCAGCGCGCCGTGCTGGCCCGCGCGGGCCGCGCGCACGACATGGCCGACCGCGTCGACCGGGAGCTCCTCGCCCCCGGCCGGTCCGCGGTGGTGGTGGTCACCTTGCCCGAACCGCTCGTCCTTCAGGAGACCGGGGAGCTGCTGCAGCGCCTTCGCGAGCTCACTCGCCTGCCTCCGCCGGGCGTCGTGATCAACGGCGTGCCGGCGCTCCTCCCGCTGCCGGACGCGCCGGGCACGGTGCCGGCAGCCATCGTCCGCGAGGCCCGGCGACGCGAGGCCGGACGCGAACGCCGGCGCCAGGAGCTGGCGGCGCTCGCCGCGTTGGCCCCGGGCGCGCTGGTGGAGCTGCCGCGTTTTCCCGCGGAGCCGCCGCCCGCGGAGGTCGCCCGGCATCTTGCGCGTGGCCAGGCTCCCGTCGAGGTAGCCGCGGGATGAGCCGCTCGTCGCCGCGCATGATCGTGACCGCCGGCGGCGGCGGCGTCGGGAAGACGACCACCTCTGCGGCCCTCGCCCTGGCCCTCGCCGCACGCGGCCACCGCACGCTGGCCCTGACCGTGGACCCCGCGCGACGCCTCGCCGACGCGCTCGGCGTCCGCGTGGGTGCCGGAATCCAACCGGTGCGCGTGGCCTCGGGCGCCGCCTTCGACCTCGCCATGCCGGCGCCCGAGGCCGCGCTCCCGGACCTGGCCCACGCGCTCTTCGAGGACCCGGAAGCCCGCGACGCCTTCATGGCCAACGCGCTCTTCGCCACGCTGGCGGACGCGCCGGCGGGCATGCACGAGATCTTGGTGCTCCTCGGACTCGGCGGAGCCCTGGCCGCCGCCAACGAGCCCTACGACGCGATCGTGCTCGACACCGCGCCCTCCCGGCATGCGCTCGACTTCTTGAGCTTCCCCGGCGAGCTCGCCGGGCTCCTCTCCGGCCCGAGCGTGGGCTTCTTCGCGAGCTTCGCCGACCGCGCCGGCCCCGCGGCGGCCGCCGCCGCGTCCCGGAGCCGCATCCTCGGCTGGGGCAAAGCCCGTCTCGAAGGCGCCATTCGCCGCGTCTTGCCGCCGGAGTTCCTCGTCGAAGGCGCGCGCTTCTTCGCTGACCTGGCGCCCATCCGCGAAGCGCTCGTGGCCCGCGCGGAGGGCGCGGACCGCTTGCTCCGCGGCGCGCAGTTCCTCCTCGTCACGGCGCCCACGCGAGCGGCCCGTCAGGACGCCCTGCGGCTGGCCCAGGCGCTTCCGCGACGGGCCCGCGGCGTGATCCTGAACCGCGCCGACGACGGGCTCCGGCCGGAGCTGGCCGAGGCCCTCGAGCGCGTGCCCCAGCCGCCGGCCGCCGCCATGCTCCGCGCCGAGGCCCAGGGCCGGCGCGACGCGCTGAGAGCGACGCAGGCCACGCTCGCCGGGCGCCTCCCGGGCGTACCCGTGCTGCCTCTGCCGACGCGGCACGAGGAGGCGCCGGAGGACATCGTACGGGCCCTCGCTCCCTCGCTCGACGCCCTCGCGGCGCGGCTCATGGCCGCGTAGCGGCGGCGCCGCCCAGCCCGTACACCAGGCGCGTGACGCACGCGCTCTTCGTTTTCGGGACCGGGCCCCTCCCGGACCACGCCGACCTGCTCGCGGACCTCGGTCTCGAGGCCACACAGCCCACCACGCTAGGGCCCGGCGCGCGGCGCTACGCGCTGCGCCTCGAGCGATCGCCGGCCCCGCTCCGGCAGCCGCTTCGCGAGCGCTTCGCCGCCCGGGGCCTCGACGCGTTCCTGCGCGAGGCGTCGGCGCTTCGGCCGCCGGGGCTGCTCGTCTTCGACATGGACTCGACGCTGATCCGCGTGGAGGTCATCGACGAGCTGGCGCGCCTCCACGGCGTCGCCAACGAGGTCACCTCGATCACTCGCCGGGCCATGAACGGCGAGCTCGACTTCGAGGGCAGCCTGCGCGCGCGCGTGGCGCTCCTCGAGGGCCTCGCGCTGCCGAAGGCCCTCGCCCTCTCAGACGCCCTTCCGGTGCAAGCGGGGGCCGAGCGCCTGCTCGCGGCGCTGCGACCTCACGGCACCCGCACGGCGGTCTTCAGCGGCGGATTCACCTTCGCCGCCGAGCGCCTCGCCGCGCGGCTGGGCCTCGACGAGGTGCGCGCGAACGTGCTCCAGGCCGAGGGCGGCGCTCTGACGGGGCGCGTCGAGGGCGAGGTGGTCACCCCGGAACGCAAGGCGCAGTACCTCGAAGCGCTCCGCGACTCCCTCGGCGTACGCGAAAGCGATGTGGTCGCCGTCGGCGACGGGGCCAACGACGCGCTCATGCTGGCCGCGGCGGGCTTCGGCGTGGCCTTTCACGCCAAGCCCTACCTGGCGGAGCGCGCGGACGCTTGCCTCTCCGAGGGCGGCCTCGACCGGCTCCTGCCCCTCTTCGGCCTCGAGATGTAGCCGCGGGGCTCAGAGCCCGAGGCGGGCCGCGTAGGCGGCGCGGATGGTCTTTTTGTCCACCTTCGCCAGGTCCGGCGCAAAGCCAAGGTCTTCGCCGGTGATCCGTGCCAGCTCGCGGCCGGCCAAGGACGCGATGCTCGGCTCCGCGTGGAAGAGGCCCGCGAGGAGCCATGCCTGCCGGGCGTCGCCGGGGTTCTTTCGTCGCCAGGCCACCCAGCGCTTCGGCTCGTGGCCGAAGTCGTCGACCACGAGGACCCGAAGCACCTTCCGCGCGGCGACCTGAACCTCTCGGCTCGAGTCACCGAGGAGCCGGATGAGGTCGTCGATGGCCGCCGTGGCCCGGAGAACGCCCAGGGCGCGGAGCGACAGGAGCCGGGGACCGAGGGGACCGAGGGTCAATACGCGGCGCCGGAGCTCGCGCACGATCGCCGCGATGACCGGATCGTCCCCGAGCGTGAGCAGCCCCTGCAGCGCGACGTCCCGCACACCGACATCGGTGTCTTCGAAGCGATGGAAGAGCGCGTCGGCGAGGCACCGGCGCCCGTGCTCGCTGAGCGTGCCGTCTTCCAGCAGATCCGCCGCCACGAGAATGGCGTAGTAGCGGCGGTTGGGGTCCGTGTCCTCGACCAGGTCCGCGATGCTGGGCACCGCCTTCTCACCGAAGGCCACGAGCGCCCGGGCGAGCGGCGACGTGTCCCTTCCCCGCGGCACCTTTCGGTGGGCGAGGTTTCGGTGGAACCAGAGCAGCCCGGGAAAGTCGCGGACGACGGCGTCGAGGCCCGCCTTCTCGAGCGAAAGCAGCCGCTTCACGGCGGCGCCCTCGTCGTTTGGCCCGCAGCTTCGAAGGCCGATCACCACCCGCCAGGCCCGCTCGACGGGGGAAAGACCCGGACGCGCGGCCGGCGGCGGCTCCGTGGCGGTGCCAAGGGCCGTCAGCTCCGTCGGCGCCACACGTTCGGCGCTGGGACGAATGCGGCCCTCGCCCCGCAGGTCCGAGGGATGCGTGCGCGGGGTCCGAGGCGGCGTCAGGGATCCGAGCGAAGGCGTACCGTCGTCCCGGGCTGGGGGAACGAGGGAGCCGCCGGCCCGCCCCGCTGGCCCGCGCGGGGCATCCGGGACATCGAGTTCTAGCGCGACCGGCGCCGCGACGGGCACGGTCGGTGGAGCCGGGGACGCCGCGCGCCCGAGCACCTCCGTCGTGCCGCCGGTGAGCGCATAGGCGCCGGGCCGCGGCGGCTCACCCCGCGGCGCGGGATCCGTAGGCGAACCCACGCCGACGTCCAGGTCGTCGAGGTCGAGCTCGAGGTCGCGCTCGAGGAGGTCGAGGGCGCTCTCACGGGTACCGGGCACCGTCCGAGTGTATCGGACGGGGGCCCGAGGTCACGAAAGGAACACCCGAAGAGGCTCAGATGGGGAGGTTCGAGGTCGCCGGGACGATGATGAAGACCTGGCGCGTGTCGAGCACGGTGCTTCCGCCGCCACGCACGTCGATGAAGGCGATGAAGAGCTGCGCCGTGTCGCCGCCCTCGACGAAGTCGTTCCGGAAGGTCACGCGGAACTTCACGGAGGTGCCCGGGATGACGCCGAAGAAGGTCGACTCGTCGATGGCCGCGATGGCCTGGTCCGCCTCGATGTCCGCCGGCGGCGTCCAGCACGGGTCCGTGGGCGGGTCCGCGCGGCAGGCCGGCTGGCGCCGCTTCACGAAGCTGCGCGTGTCCACCGTGCCGCCGTCGCTGCGCACCTGCGTGTCCACGTCGAGGGGCACGCGCGTGGCCACGGTCTCGATGCCGCCCACGACGCCATCGACGAAGTCGGCGCTCGTGGACTCGTTCGGCAGATCGAAGACGAGGAAGTTCCCGTCGAGGTCGATGGAGCCCGTCGCCTCGGCGGTGCGGGCGAGGTAGAAGCAGGGCGAGAAGCCCGAGGGGTCGTAGGGCGGCTCGCAGCCCGCGCCGCGGGAGGCGTTGATGCCCACGTACTTGGCGCCGCGTGCGTTCATCTCGTCGACGGCCTCGGCCCAGGTCGCGGGGCTCGGCGTGATGCCCGTGTAGGGGTCGCAGGTTGCGGTCTCGCCGGGCGGTCCCTCATGACCACAGATGTCGGTGAAGTGCACGACGATGGGCAGGGCGCCGGGGCGGAAGCAGGGCGCGCCGAAGCCGCTGTCGAGGCAGTCACCGACGTAGCGGCGCACCGAGTAGCTCGTGCCACTGCTGTGGGTCCAGTCCGCGCCCGCGCCGGTCATGATCTGGAAGAGCGCCTCCGTGTGCGACTCCGGGCCATCGGCGCCTGCGCCCTGGGCGATGGCGTCGAAGGCCGTCTGCACGTCCGTGCGCCGGTCCGGCGGCGTCATGGCGATGGCGAGCAAGAAGGCCTCGTCGCGGCCGGCGCTTCCGTAGCTCGCGAAGGGGAAGTCGTCGTGCTTGCCTCCGCCGAACCAGGCGTCGGGGATGACCTCCACGACGCGGTCGATGATGCCCGTGCCGGGCGTGGTCACGGCGCTCTTCACGTTGGCGATGGTGCCGCCCATGGAGCCCGTCGTGTCCGTGAGGAAGAAGACGTCGGCCACGCGAATGTCCGTGGCGAAGTCCAGGTCCTCTTCCTGCGGGCGGCCGTTGAAGGGCAGCACGAGGAAGAAGTCATCGGCCGGGATGCCGCAGGCCGACTGCGTCGCGCAGCCGCAGAACTCGCCGCTGACCCGGTCCGGGCAGTTGATGCGCTCGAGGGCGATCTCCGCCACGTCGCTGAAGCCGTCGCCGTCCGTGTCCACGCCGCAGAGGTCCGTGCCGAACTCGACCTCCTCGGCGTCCGAGGCGCCGTCGTTGTCCTGGTCGATGTCCACGAAGTCCGGGAAGCCGTCGGAGCGGAGCGCCCCGGGGTTCGTCGGGTCCGTCGGGTCGACCTCGCGCGTGCAGGTCACCGGCGGCGTCTCCACGTCCCCGTCGCCGGCCTCGACGGCGTCGTCGATGCCGTCGTTGTCGCTGTCGAGGTCCCGGAAGGCCGGCTCGCCGTCGCCGTCCGGGTCGAGGAGCCGCTCGTCCGCGTCGAGAATCGTGTCCCCGTCCGAGTCGAGGTCCCGGAGGTCCGGTACGCCATCCCCGTCCGTGTCGACGGCCTCGCCGGCCTCGCCCAGCTCGTCGCCGTTGTCGATGCCGTCGCCGTCGATGTCCGGGTCGTTCCGGTCCGGGATGCCGTCCCCGTCGAGGTCTTCCATGCCCTCGAGGGCGTCCGGCGTGCCGTCGCCGTTCGAGTCCAGGTCGAGGAAGTCGGGGATGCCGTCCCGGTCCGTGTCCACCGGCGGCGTAGCGCAGTCCGCGTCGCCGGCCTCGTCGATGTCCAGGATCGTGTCCCCGTCGCTGTCCGTGTCCTCGGCGTTCGGAATGCCGTCGCCGTCCTCGTCGTTGTCCGTGTCCGGCGTCGCCTCGTCGGCCGTGGAGATCGTGTCCCCGTCCGCGTCGCCGCCCACGCAGAGGCC
>JBCCAW010000361.1:0-6152 GCA_039814655.1 Myxococcota bacterium
CCGCGCTGTCGAGGGCAGCGATGATGCCGAAACTGATGACGCCCGCGCCGGCGATGGCGAAGGCGACGGGGAAGCCGGACATGATCCCGCCGAAGAGGCAGAGGAACACGATGATCAGGCCGATCTCGACCCCGTCCAGTCCGAATAGCATCTCGTCTCGTCCCCCAGCGGGCGTTCGCCGCCCGTCACATGTCGGTCGTCGTCAGTGTATCTCGGCGGTCTTCTGCGCCGTCTCGTCGCCCAGGATGTCCCGGTCCAGGTAGCGGCCGGCGCTACCCTCGCCCTCCCGCAACTCCAACCAGCTTCGCCAGAAGAAGGTCATGGCTTGGAGGAACGCGGTGGCGGTGAAGAGCAGAATAAGCACCTTGAAGAGGAAATAGGCGTCGAAGCCGTTCGGGCTGAACCCGATGGTCTCGATGTTCCAGCGCACGGCCCGAGCCTTCATCAACACCCGCTCGAACGGGTCCGAGGCCGACGTGGCGGGCGTGATCATGGAGCGCCAGAAGAAGAACCAGGAGAACAGCCAGATGATGACCAGGGACGGCACCATGAAGATCATGCACCCGACCATGTCGATGATCCGCTTGGTGCGGTGCGAGACGGCGGCCCTCGGCCAGCTCGGCGACGGGAGCACGCTCGGGGCGCGGCGCCCGCAGCGCGTGCTCGGCTTGCCCGCGGACCCCGCCGGGCCTTGAGCGCCGCCGACGTGCGCCGTGACGACGTGCGCCGTGACGACGTGCGCCGTGACGACGTGCGCCGTGACGACGTGCGAGGATTACGCCTCCCGGCGAAGGGGTACCGCGGGCGCGAGGGTCCAGCCCTCCTCCTGGCGCACGATGAAAGGCTTCAGGCCCAGCTTGCGTAGCGCGCTCAAGGCCACGTGCACCCGGTTGCTCGCCGACTGCGCCGCCATGCGTTCGCCGGGCCAGCCCGCGGCGAGCAGCGCCTCGGCGTCGAGCACGGTGCCTTCGAGGCGGGCCCCGGCCAGCGCGGCGAGCATGCGCCGCGGCGCCTCCCGCCGCCCGAGGGTCACGGCCGTGCCTCCCGGTGGCGCGAACCACGCGCCGTCCTCGGCCACGCGGAGCGCACGGCGGCCGAGGGCCGCGCCGAGCACCCGGAGTGCAAAGCGCAGGTCGTCGGAACGCATGCCCTCGGGCACCGTCGCGAGCACGCTCTCGGCCGCCGCAAAGGCCGCTTCGGCCCCAGCCGCGTCTCCGGCGTTCCGAGCTTGGTCGTAGCGAAAGACCTCCGCCTGCGCTCGGTGCACGTCGAGGGCGGCGAGGAGCGCCGGGTCGCCCACGGCCCGCAGCTGCGTCTCGGCTTTGCCGAAGGCCGCCTCCGCTTCGTCGCGGCGCCCCCGGCCGGCCTCCAGGCCGCCGAGGCCCGCCAGGAACACCCCCGCGAGACGTGGGTCGCCGATGTCCCGGAGGATACCGAGGGCTTCGTCGTAGGCCGTGGCGGCCTCGTCGGGCTCGCCCACCTCCTGCGCGAGGTTGGCCCGGTACCCCAGCACATGCGCCACGAGCAGGCGCTCGCCCACGGCCCGGAGCATGGCAAGGGCCTCGTCGTAGCGCGCCCGCGCGACCTCCCGGGCTCCGCGCTCTTGCGCGAGAATGCCGAGGTTGCCGAGTACGCCGCCGGCGAGGGCGCGAAGCCCGTGCGCGCGATGGAGCGCCAAGGCCTCTTCGAGATGGCTCTCGGCTTCGTCGAGGCGGCCCTGCTGCAGCCGGAGCGTGCCGAGAAGCTGGCGCATCTCGCCGCGGGTCCGGTGGTCCTGGCGCTCTTCGGCAATCGCCTGCGCCCGGGCGTAGTCGTCCCAGGCGGCGTCGAGCGCGCCACGGGCGTGAGCCAAGAGCCCTTTTCCGCGATGGAGGCGCGCGAGCGCTTCCGCTCGGTTGGCTTCGAGGGAGGCCTGCGCGGCCAGCGCTTCGGCGTCCCGGAGCGTGCCTTCGGCGGCGTCCAGCGCGCCCGCGGTTTGCTCGAGCTCGGCGCGGTCGAGCAGCAGCGCGAGCCGTGCGGGCCCGTCGGCCAGGTCGAGGGCGGCGACCAGGTCGTCCCCGGCGTCTTGGAGCGCCCCGGCCCGGGCCGTCAGCGCGGCGCGGAGGCGCAAGAGCCCGGCGCGCGTCTGGGACTCCATGGGCAGCGCGAGCACCGCTTTGATGGCCTCCGCGAGGCCCCCCACGTCTTCCGTGCGCGCCAGCGGAAAGAGCGCCAGCAGCACGGCGGCCCGCTCCTCCGTGGCGCCCGGGGCCAGCGCCCCGCGCACGAGGTCCCCTTGCGCTCGCTCGAGCGCCCCGGGGCCCGCATCGCGGATCCGCGCCAGCGTAAAGGCCCGATGCCGATGGGGCGCTCCACTCTCCGGGGCCAGCCGCGCGGCGGCGAAGCTCCGCACCGGCGAGGGCAAGAGGAGCGTGATGCCCGCGTCCGCCTCGTCCGTGAGCACCAGCGAGCGCGCCTGGAGCTCGGCGAGCACGTCCACCACGGCCTCGCGTTCCGCGGCGCCCTCCACCTCCACGACGGCTTCGGCGGCCTCCACGTCGAAGGCGCCGGCGAAGGTCGAGAGCTGGGCGAGCGCGTGGCGCTGCGTGGGCGTGAGGCCATTCCAGCTCGCCTCGAGGGCCGTCGTCACGGCACCTCGCGGCGCGTCGTCTTCGCCAAGGCGCGCCAGCAACGCTTCGGCGCCGAGCAGTGGAAGCCGCTTGGCCGCCAGCTCCAGGGCCAGCGGGTTGCCGCCGAGGGCGTTCGCGATGGCACGGCGCGCGTCCTCGTCGCGGGCGGGCCCGGCGAGCGTCGCGAGGAGCGCCAGCGCGTCCTGCTCCTCGAGGCCCTCCAGACGTAGCGCGTCCGGGCCTTCGTACGCTTCGCGCGTCGCGACCAGGAAGCGGACCGCCGGCGCAGCGCGGCGCCAGCGGGCGAGGCTGGCGAGCAGGGCCGGGAGCGGCGCGGCGGCGTCGTCGAACACTACGGTGGTCGCCGCCCGCGCGGCGAGGGCCTGACCGATGGCCTCCTCACGCTGCGCCCGGGCCCCGCCGGTCACGCCGAGCGCGTGCCCGAGGGCGCCGGCCGCATCGGAGGCGCCGACGCTGAGCCAGAGCCGCGGCGCCTCCGCCGGCAGCGACGCGACGTAGGCTTCGAGGAGCCGTGTCTTGCCCACGCCGGCGGCCGCGGCGATGACGCGAAGCCCGCCGTCCGCGAGGTCGACGCGGAGCCGGTCGAGCACCGCGTCTCGGCCGAGGAGCGGCGTGCGCTCCGAGCGCGTCAGCACACCGAGCAGGCGCGAAGGGCGCGCGGCCAGGCCTTCCAAGAGCCCCGCGAGGCCGGCGCTGGTGCCCGCTTCGCCGGGCCCCAGCCGCGCTCTCAGCGCCTGGGCGAGCGCCGCCGCGTGCGCCGGGCGCGTCGGCGTCTTCGTCCCGCCAAAGCTGCGATGCAGGGCCAGGAGCGCGTCGAGGTCCTGGCGCAACGCGGCGGCGCCCGCGGGCGCCCCGGCGAAGGGGACGAGGCGCACGGCGCCCTCGAGGCTGAGCAGCAGGCACGCCGCACCCAGGCTGCCGTGCGTGGTTCCGGCGGCGTGGGCGGCGGCCGCGAAGTCCGCGACGTCCGCCGTGATGCGATCGGCGAGCGACGGCGGGATGCCGCCATGCTGCGCGAGCGCCGCCACGCTCGCCCCGCCCAGCGCCGGGAGCCGGGGCCGGGCCACGAAGTGCAGCTCGCCTTCGCTGCCGGCGTCGAGCACGGACAACAGCGCCGGGTGGGCCAGCGTGAGGGCCGTGCGCGCTACCGCGGCGGCCTCCGCCACGCTCGCGTAGAGGGTGAGCACCACGTCGCGCGTGCCTCCGAGGCCGAGGGACTCCCGGGCCAGGATTTCACGGCCTCGGCCTTCGTCCGGCAGCGGCTCTACGAGCGTGTAGCGCCCGACCCGTTGGCCACTTCGCGGCGGCTCGGTCGCCGCGGCCGACGTGCGCGTCATCGTCGGCTAGCCTAATCCTGGGGAGTGAAAATGACAGGGAGAGCTCGCTTCGGGATCGCTTGGGTCGCGTTGGCCGCCGCCGCGGCCTGTGGCGACGGCGCGGTCGCCCCTTCGCCCACGGAAGCTGGCGTCGCGCCGGGAAGCGGCGCGCTCGTGGTGCGGGCCCAAGACGCCGCCGGCCTGCCCGTCGTGGGCGCGGAGGTGTCCATCGACGGGGAGCTTGCGGGCCTTACCGATGCCTCGGGGCGTGTGGAGGTCGGCATCGCGGCGCCGGTGGTCGACGTGAGCGTCGCATCCGGCGGCAATCGCGTGACCTGGCTGGGCGTGGCGGGCCGGGACGTGCGCGTCCCCTTCCCGTCGCCGGAACAGGTGCCGGCCACGTCCCGGGACGTGACCTTTGCTTCGGAGCCCGCGCCCGATGGCGTGCGCCGGGAGCTTCGCGTCGGTTTCGCGGGCCCGCTGGTGGCCCGGGCAAGCCTGGCCGTTTCGGCCGTGAGAGATGTGCGCTGCGACGCGAGCACCGGGCCCTGCACGGTGCGCCTGGAGCTTCCCGCCGGCGTCACGCAGGTCTTCGGCCTCGTCGTGGACGTCCTCGAGGGCGCGGAGACGCCCGTGGCCATCGGGCACGCAGACCTCGACGCCCTGGATGACGCGGCCGGTAGCGTGACTCTCACGCCGGTGCCTACGGTGCGTCGCGCCGTGTCCCTGCCGGCGCCGCTGGCCGAGCTCCCCTTCGAGAGCACCGGCGTCATCGGCGTGCCGGGCCTCGGCCTCGGGCAAGAGCGGGTCTGGGTCGTGCCGCTCGCGGCGCGCAACGGGGACGAGGTGCTCCTCCCGGCCCTCGAGGGCGCCTTCACCGCCGGCCGCCATTGGCTCTTCGCGCGGCAGGAGGGCGCCGGTGGCGCGGTGGCCGAGACGCGGGTCCTCGCCGACGACGAGGGCACGCTCGCGCCGCCGGACTTCTTGCCTCCCCCGCGCGCCCTCACCGGCGCCGACGGTCTTCGCTGGGACGTGGAGCCCGGCGTGCTCGTGGAGGCCGTCGCGGAGGCCGAGGCGCTCCTTTGGCTCGACGCGGCCCGCGCCGTGGAGGCGACGGGCCCGCTCTCCGTGGCGGCCTACGAGCTTCCCTTTGCGCCCGACTCCCTGCGCCTCGACACGCGCGTGGACGCCCTGCGGCGCACGGTCGTGACCTGGAGCGCCGCGCTTCGTCGCTGAGGCCCGCGCATGCTCCGTCGCCGTCCTGGCATCGCCCGCAGGCGACGCCATGGTAGACCGTAGGCCATGAATCTCGCGTCCATTGGCGGCTTCATGGCGGCGGCCGGCCTTCTTTCGAGCGTGCTCACGCTCGTGAACATGAACCTCCGGCTCCTCATGTGGATCGACATGTGGGGGAGCACGGTGGGCTGGGCCATTCGCGTCGGGCTCATCGTCGTGGGCGGTGGCCTCTTCTTGCTAGGCCAGCGCGGCGAAGCTGAGAGCGGAGAGGCCGAGGGCGAAGACGTGCCCGGCGGCGGCACACCGGGCGCGTAGGCCTCCCGCGGAAGAAGAGCGCACCGGCGCACCTCGGCGCGGTACGCTTGCCAGGTGTTCTTCCGTCGGACCAGCGCGCGGCTCTCTCCCGATGCGGCGGACGCCGTCGTGGCGGCCATCGCGGAGGCGGAGCGGGGCCACCGTGGCGAGATCCGCGTGCACGTGGAGGCGCGCTGCAAGGGCGAGGCGCTGGCCCGGGCGGCGTTGCTCTTCGAGGAGCTCGGCATGCGGCGCACCGCCGAGGCGACGGGCGTGCTTCTCTACGTTGCCCTCGCGTCGCGCAAGGTCGCCGTCTTCGCCGACGCGGGGGTGCACGCGTCGGCGGAGGACGGCTTTTGGGACCGCGTCGTGGAGGCCGTCGCTGGCGGCTTCCGGAGCGGCGAGCCCGTCGCTGGCTTGCTGGAGGCCGTGGGGCGCATCGGGGTCCTTCTCCGCGCGCACGCGCCCGGCGGGGACGTGGCCGGCGACGAGCTCCCGAACACGCTCAGCGGTGACGCCGCGGAGGCGCCGTGAGCACGCGCCGGGAGCTCGAGGTGAAGGGCCTGCCGCGGAGCGTCGACCTCGACGACGTGGACGACATCATCGGCCTCGCCGCGGAGCTTCGGCAGCGAGACGAGGGTCGCCTGGATCTCTCGGACCTCCGTGAGGTAGCCGA
>JBCCAW010000673.1:0-3039 GCA_039814655.1 Myxococcota bacterium
ACTGGATTGATAGCAAAGCCCGGCACTCACCTGCCGGGCTTTTTGTTTGTGCTTAGAGCGGGGGCAGCTCCATCGCCCGTCTGCCCTCCCGAGGAGCGTCGCGTGCCCCGCGTCGTTCAGCCGAAGCAAGAGCGCGCGTCGGAGCACGCCGGGGCAGCCGAGCAGCTCGAGGGCCCGTGTCGCCGCGTCCTCCGCGTCCTGGTCCGGCGCGGGCCCGGTGACTCGGTCGAGCATCTCCCAGCTCCGGAGCCGCCCTTCGAGGGACGACCAGGCAAGCGCGGGCCGGGCGACGCGAGCGCCGGTGAAGGGCGGGTCCCGGTCGAAGGCCAGCCGCAGGTCGCCGCGTGTTCGCCGCCAATGAGCGAGCGCTTCCTCCGGCGCTCCGGCGGCGAGCCGGCGGGCGACGTCGCCGGGCCCGCCGCTCACAGCACGAAGACGGCCGCGGCCGCGACCGCGAGCGCGAAGAGCAGGGCCAAGGCCACGAGCAGGGCCGTCTGCCCCGGGCCGGGCGGCTCCGGGGCCGGCCTGCCGGCGGCGGACGGCGCCAGCGTCGCCGGCGTAGGCGATGCGGGCCCGGCCACCGGCGCCGTCGCGATGGGCCGGGGCACCGCGAGGAGCGCGTCGAGCATTTCGACGGCACTCGCGAAGCGCCCCTTGGCGAGCTTCGCCATGGAGGTCTGGAGCAGCGCCTCGAGCTCTTCCCGGAAGCGCACCCCGTCCTCGCGGCTCTCCCCGAGGCGCGGAACCGGGCGCGTCAGGTGCGCCTGGAACATGGCCATGCGGTCCTCCTCCATGAAGGGCCAGAGGCCCGTCATGAGCTCGAAGAGGATCACGCCCATGCTGTAGACGTCGCTCCGCGCGTCCGTCGGCGCTCCCGCGCACTGCTCCGGCGGCATGTAGGCCGGCGTCCCGAACACGGAGCCCTGCACCGTGAGCTTGCGGGACTCGCCCCAGCGGTCGTCGTCCACGAACTTCACGAGGCCGAAGTCGAGCAGCTTGGCGACCTCCCGCCCGTCGGGCAGCCGGGACACGAAGATGTTCTCCGTCTTGAGGTCCCGGTGCAGGACGCCCTGCGCATGCGCGTGAGCGAGGCCCTGGAGCGTCTGGCCAAAGAGCTCGAAGGCCCGGCCGGGCGCGAGCGGTCCGTCTTCGACGAGCGTGTCGAGGCTCTGGCCTTCGAGCAGCTCCATCACGAGGTAGGGCTTGCCGCCGTGCACACCGAAGTCGTGCACGCGGAGAATATTGGGGTGCTCCAGGCCGAAGAGCGCGCGCGCCTCGCGCTCGAAGCGCTCCCGGAGCGCCGGCTCGCCCTCGAGCTCCTCGTGGAGAAGCTTGATGGCGACCTGCTCTCCGACCTGCGTCTGGGCCCGGTACACGGCGCCCATACCGCCTTCACCAAGCTGAGCCGTGAGCTGGTACCGGCCGTCGATGACCTGGCCGAGCAGGGTCCTCGGGCTCGGCTGCGAAGGGTCCATCGCCCGGGGACCATCGCCCCGGGCGGCGCCGATTTCAACCGCGGAGCGACGCTCGGGTCATGGGCCGAGGCGCGCGACCACCCGGTCCCAGATGCGGTCGCCGATGGCCCGCTTGCGCAGCCGCGGCAGTTTTTCGGCCCCTTGGGCGTCCACGAGCGACACGACGTTTTCGTCGCCGCCGAACCCGTCCTCGGGGTGGTTGGCCACGATGAGGTCGACGCCCTTCTTGTCGAGCTTCAGGCGCGCGTGGGCGATGACGTTGTCGGTCTCGAGCGCGAAGCCGACGAGCACCGGCCGCCCGTCCTTCCGCAGCCTCCCGAGGCCCGCCAGGATGTCCGGGTTTCGCATCAGCGTGAGCTGGAGCGGTTGGTCCGTCTTTTTGATCTTGCCCTCGGACACGGCCACGGGCCGGTAGTCCGCCACGGCCGCGGCCATCACCACGGCGTCGGCGCGCGCGAAGCCGTCCAAGATGGCTCGCTCCATCTCCCGGGCGGAGCGGACGTCGACGCGATGCACCCCCGGCGGCGTGCGGAGCGTGCAGGGGCCCGCGACCAGCGTGACCTCGGCGCCCCGGGCGGCGGCGGCGGCGGCGAGCGCAAAGCCCATCTTCCCGGACGCGCGGTTGCCCAGGTAGCGCACCGGGTCGAGGTCTTCGTAGGTCGGTCCGGCGCTCACGAGCACCTGGCGCCCGCTCATGTCCGCCTTCCGTGATGCCTCGTGGAGGACGCGCACCACGGCGTCCGCCACGTCCTCGGGTTCGGCCAGCCGCCCGGCCCCCTTCTCCCCACTGGCGAGGCGCCCCACCGTGGGGCCCGCGAAGGTCGCACCGGCCTCCGCGAGAAGGGCCACGGCGCGCTGCGTGGCGGGCTGGGCCCACATGCGGGCGTGCATGGCCGGCGCGTAGAGCACGGGACCGGTCGCGCAGGACAGCGTCGCGAGCACCACGTCGTCCGCGTGGCCGTGCGCCGCGCGCGCCAGGAGGTTCATGGTGGCCGGGCACACGACGATGGCGTCGGCCCAGGCGCCAAGCTCGACGTGCAGCTCGCCGGCGTAGTTCGGGTCCCAAAGCTCCGTGAGCGCCGGGGTGCCCGTCAGCCCCGTGAAGGTGACCGGGCCAACGAAACGCGTCGCCGCGCGGGTCATGGCCACGCGCACGCTGGCCCCGCGTTCTTGCAGCGCGCGAACGAGAAGCACGGCCTTGTAGGCCGCGATGCCGCCGCCCACGGCGACGAGGAGGTTCCGCCC
Organism: Myxococcota bacterium; assembly: GCA_039814655.1. Classification (GTDB taxonomy): domain Bacteria; phylum Myxococcota_A; class Polyangia; order Polyangiales; family Houyiibacteriaceae; genus CALCTH01. Next base: position 2,721 of record JBCCAW010000673.1, read on the forward strand.
GGCGAGCGCGGGCGAGTCGGGCGCGTCCGTCACCGGCGGAACGGTATCAGGCGTCGCGCCAGCCGAGCACACCCGCGGCCCACCAGCCAAGGCAGATGGCCTCGGCGGCGTCGTGGCGAAGCGAGGTCGGCGCTGGCGCGTCGCTCGCGGCGATGAGCGTTCGCGCCAGCGCCCCCCCCGCGCGTTTAGCCACGGGGCCAAGGCGCCGGGCCCCGGCGCCAGGCCCCGGTGGCTACCCGCGGGGCGGGGGGGCGGGCGCGACCCCGCACCGCCGCGCGCGCCGCCCCCGCCCCGACCTCGCTTCGCCACGACGCCGCCG
>JBCCAW010000372.1:0-5959 GCA_039814655.1 Myxococcota bacterium
CGGGCGCCCCTGCAGGCGCTCGTGCGCATCATGGAGCGCATTCGCTCCTTCAAGAACCTGGCGCGGCTCTACCGCGAGCAGGCCAAGCGGGCGGAGAACCCGGCCGAGCGCGCCGCCGCGCTCCTCGACCTCTCCGCACATCAAGAGGACCGCGAGGGGGACGCGACGGCAGCGCTGGAGACGCTCCGAGAGGCCTTCGCCGTGGACCCTCGGACCAGCGCGCTCTCGCTGGAGCGTCACGCTCGCCGGGCCGGCGACGACGCGACGGCGCGCGAGGCGCTCCACGTCCGGGCCGACACCACGACCCATCCGGTGCTTCGCGCCCTGGTGCTCGGCGAGCTCGCGGAGGCGCGGGCCGCCGAGGGAGAGCTCGACGCGGCCTTTCTCGCCCTCGACGAAGCGCTGACGACGCCGGCGATGCGCGGGCACGTGCTCGAGACCATGGAGCGCCTCGCGCGCCGCCACGGCCGGCCCGATGCGCTCGCGCGGGCCCTGGAGGGCCAGGCGGAGCTGCTCCTGGACCCGGCGCATGACGCGCTGAGCGCCGCGCGGGAGCCTCACAGCCCGGAGCAGGGCGCGGGGACCGAGGCGCAGGCGGCGGCGAGGCTCCGCGAGGCGGCTCGGCAGCGGGCGAGCGCCGGTGACCTCGAGGAGGCCGCCGCGCTGCTGACGCGGGCCCGGGAGCTTTCGCCGGACGATTCGCAGACGCCCGCGGAAGCGCGAGAGCTCGCGTGGGCACGGAGCGATCTCGGCGCGCTCCGGGAGCTCGCCCGCTTGGCCCTCGGTCCGCCGGACGAGGACCCGCGTCTCCCGGCGTCGCCTGCCGACGCGGCGCATTTTCTCGCGCTCGCGCGCGCGCTCCGAGAGCGGGGCGACGCCCCCGCGGCGCTCCCGCTCCTCTACGCCGTGGCGCGGGCCTACCCGGCGAGTCCGGCCCTGCACGCCGCCGAGGACGCGCAATTCGCGCGGGAGGAAAGCCCGCTGGCCTTCGCCAAGCGCCTCGAAGCCCGCGCGGAGGTCCTCTCGGGCACGCTTCGCGTCGAGGCGCTGTGGCGCGCGGCGACGCTCGCCTTCGCGCACGCGGCCGAGCCGATGACGGAGGCCCCGGACGCGGTCGTCGAGCGCGCGCTCGCGCTGTATGCCGCGGCCGCCGATGCCGCCCGGGACGCGGGCCTCACCGACGACGCGCTCGCGATCCGCCGAGAGCAGCAGACCGCCGCCCAGCTCGCGCGGACCGGCGCCGCGGTGGTCACCTGCACCAACGCGCTCCTCGCCGAGGGAGCCACGCTGGACCCCGACGAGCGCGCGGCCTTGCTTCGTGCGCGGCACGTCGCAGAGCCGGATGCGGAGGCGCGCCTCGCGGCGCTGGAACAGGCCGCGGCGGACCCGGACGCGGCGGGCTGGGCCCCGGACGCGCTGCGCGTGCATGCGGCGGCCGCCGAAGACCATCGTCGGCTCGGCCAGGCCCATCGCCACCTCTCCGAGAGCGCCCCAAGCGCGGAAGCCGTCGCGGGCCATCTCGCCGCGAGCGCCCGCGCCCTGCTCCGGGCTGGAGATACGGAGGCCGCCAAGCGCGCGCTCCGGGAAGCGCTTCGCGAGCTCCCGGGTCAGCGCTACGCCCTGGCCCTGCTGGAGGAGGTGCTCCGGCGCGGTGGGGAGGCGCAAGCGGTGGTCACGCTGCTCCGGGAGGCCGCCGAAGTGCAGTCCGGGCCGCGAGCTGCGGTCCAGCGCCTTTTGCTCGCCGGGGCCGCTGCGGAGGCCGGCGACGATGTGACCCTGGCCGCGCAGACCTACGAAGACGCCGCGGACCTCGACCCCGAGGCCACCTCTCCGCTCTGGGCCTTGCGGCGGCTCGGCGAACGCCAGGAGAAGCCGGCGCTGGTCTTGCGCGCGCTGGAAGCTCTCCGTGCGCGCGAGGCCGCCGGCGATGACGGCCGGCACCTGGCCCTCGAGCTCGGCGAGCACCTCGCGCTCGTCGCAGAGCGGCCGGAGCACGCCGGCGAGGCGCTCACCGCCGCGCTCGACGACCCGGCCGTGAGCGTCGACGCGGCCCTCGCTCTCGCGCTCCTCCCGGCGACGGCGGACCGTGCGACGGAGCGGCTGCGGGGCCTCGCGCACCTGGTGGACGCGACCGCGGGGACGGCCGACGCGCCGCGGCTTCATCGCGAGCTGGGGGCCACGGCGGAGCCCAGCGCGCCCGAGCGCGGGGACGCCGCGCGCGCCACGCTCCTCGGGACCGGCGACGACACGGAAGAGCCCGGGCTCGCGCCGGATGATCTATGGGCCTTCTGGAGCCGCATCCTGCGCGCCGGTGCCGGCGACGCGGCAACGCGGGCAGCGGCGTGGACGGGCCTCGCCGGGTCCGCGCAGGGCGACGACGGGACCCTCGCGCTCGCGGCCTTGAGGAGCACGCTCCTGGGCGGCGCCGACGACGCGGAAGGTGACGCCTTTCTCAGCGCGCAGGAGCTGGCCATGGAGGCGCCCGGGAGCGTCGCCGCGGCCGTGGCCGTCGACGAGACCCTGGGCGCCGGCGACGACCCCGAGGCCCGCGCCGAGGCCCTCCTGGCCCGCCGGGTCTTCGCAAGCTCGGAGACGGCCGGGGCCCTCGACGCGGCCGCTGGACGGGCCCTCGCCGCGGCGGGCCGCCCGGAGGCTCTGGCCACGCTCCGCGCCCTCGTGGCGAAGGACCCCGAGGACCTCGCGAGCTGGGATGCGCTCCGCGTCGCCGCGCGCCAGGCCGGCGCTTGGGAGGACCTCGCCGAGGCGTGCGACCGGCTCGCGGCCGTCGCCGCGGGCGACGACCGGGCCGAGCTCCTCGAGGAGAGCGCCGCCGTGTTCATGGACCAGCTGGGACGCGACGACGAGGCCGCAGACCGGCTCTGGAAGGTGGTCCGCCAAGACCGCCGGCGCCCGAATGCCTACTTCCGGCTTCACGACCTGCTCGCCTCGCGCGGCGAGCACGGGGACCTCATCGAGCTGGTCCGCGAGCGCGCCCTCGCCACGGAAGACGAGGACCAGCTCGCGCGCCTCATCTACGAGCGGGCCCGGCTCCACCGAACGCTCGGTCAGCTCGACCAGAGCCTCGCGGCCATCAAAGAGCTCCGCATGCTCGACGCGCAGCACGCCGGTGGCATCGCGCTCGCCAGCGAGATTCACGTGTCCCGAGAGCATTGGCCCCAGGCCGTGGCGGCGCTCCGGGACCTCGCCGGCGCCGATGTCCCGCCGGCGCAGGCGCGCATCGCGCGGCTGGGCGCCGCGGAGACCTTGCTGGTCCGTATGAACCAGCCCGCCAAGGCGCTCGCAGAGCTCGAGGACCTCGTGCGCTCGGGCGTGGACGACCTGGTGATCCGAAGGCGCATGGTGGACGTGGCGCTTCGCGCGGAGCGCTTCGACCTCGCGGCCGAGGCCTGCGACGCGGCCTCACGAATGTCCGACGGGAAGGAGCGGGTCGCCTGGTCCCGGCGGGCGGGAGAGCTGCGGGCCCGGCAGCTCGGCGACGTGGACGCGGCGCTTGAGGCGTACCGCCGGGCGCTGGAGGAGCGCCCGACGGACCTCGAGGCGGGAGAGGCCATCGCAGGCCTTCTCGACGACCGCGACGCCCGGCGCGCGCACGCGGAGACCTTCGAGGCGAGCGTACGCCGCGGCCTCGAGCGGTCCCTCGAGCCGGACCTCGTACGGAAGCTCCTCGCGGCGGCGCGCTGGAAGGGGGACCGGGACCTCGCCTTCGTGGCGAGCGAAATGCTGATCGCCTTGGGCGCGGCCACGGACGAGGAGCGGCGGGCCCGAGCCAGCGTGGCGCCTCGGCGGCCGAGAAGCGCGGCGCTCGACGACGCGAGCCTGAGCTTGCTCCGGCACCCCGGCGACGACGGGGCGACGGCCGAGCTCGCCGCCCTCGCAACGGCGGGACTGCTGGTGGCCCTCCGCCGGGAGCCCGCGGCCCTGGGCGCGTCCCGGGCCCAGCTCCTCAGCCCGCGCCGCGGCGCCGACTTGCGCGATGCGCTCGCGGCGCTCGTCGCGGCCTTTGGCCTCGAGGTCGGTGACCTCTACCACGGCGGTCACGACGCCTCGGCCGTCGTGGCGCTGCCGGGAAAGCGCGAAAAGGGCACCTGGGTGCTCGGGGGCGGATTGACCCCTCCCCTCGACGGCTACCGGCGCTTTCTCGTCGGGCGACAGGCTCTCGGGCTGAGGCTCGGGACCGGGGCGCTCCTGAATCTCGGGCCCTCGGACGCGGCGGTGTGGATCGTCGCCGCCGCCCACGCGAGCGACGTGCCGCTGCCCGTCGGCGCCCAGATGCCCGGGCTCGCGGATCGTGCCCGTACGCTGGGCAAGGCCCTCCCCCGGCGCACACGCAAGGCCATCGCGCAGGTGGCCCCGGCCGTGCCGGGCGGTGGCGCGTCCGTGGAGGCCTTCTGCACCGCGGCGCAGCGAAGCGCGAACCGGGCCGGCCTCCTCCTCGGCGGGGACATCGCGAGCGCGTTGCGGCACGTCCTCGGAGAGACGCCGTCCGTCGACAAGGTTCGCGAGAGCGGCGATGCCCTGGACCTCGCCCGCTACTGGCTTTCGCCGGCATGCATCGCACTACGTCGGCAGCTCGGGGTGAGCGCGTGAGCGGCGATGACGAGCTGGATCCCTTCGCCGAGGCCAAGGTGCCGAGCGAAGACACGCAGGCCCGCGACGAAGGAGCCCGGGGGCACGAGTCCATGGCCGAGGAACAGGCCGGTCCGCCGGCGCATCCGGCGGCGCTCGCGTCGCGGGAGCTCGACCTCGACGCGCTGGACGAGCTCCAGGCCACGCAGCTCGCCGCCGCGCCGCGGGACTTGCTCGCCACGCTTCGCTCGATGAAGGAGACGCACGAGGGCGGCCCGCCCACGCCGCCGCCTGCCCCGTCCCTCGACGCGGTTCAGGTGGACGAGCTTCTGCTCGGCTTCGGCGACGAGGACCCTTCGGCGGCGCTGGAGGTCGACTTCGACCCCTTCTCCATGCCGCCGGAGCCCGCGGACGACGAGGAGGCGCGGCGCTTCGCCGCGAGCGAGGACCCCGAGGTCACGCCGCTGCCGGGTCACGACGACGACGCCGCGGGCGCCGAAACTGACCCGCCCGGCGACGACGAGGACCCCCTGAACCTCGAGTTCGACGCGGAGCTCAGCGACGCGCGCCAGGATCTCCTGGCTCTCGGCGACGACGCCGACGCGGCGCGGGACGACGGGGACACGCGCGCCGGCGACGTCCCGCGGATGCGCTCCATGCCGCCCATGCCGCCCTCGGCCCGGGCGTCCCCGGAAGGCGACGCCGAGGACGACGGCTCGCGCCGCTTCACGGTGCCGCCACCGAGCGCCTTTCCTTCGGCGGACGCCCTGGAGCCCGCGCAGCGGGGGACCGAGGTTCCGGTCTCCGGGAGCTACGACCGCTTGCCTCCGCTGGGCGTGTTTCGCTCGTCGCGCCCGCCCCCGGCGGCCTCGTTCCCGCTCGGCGAGCCCGAGGAGACCGACCCGCCGGTCGCCCGCGATGCGCCGGAGCCGCTCGACGTCGATGACGAGGTCGAACTCCGCGTCACCGAAGACGATGCGGAGGTCACGCTGGCGCCGGGGGAGCGCCCCGCCGGCGAAGACGACGCAGAGTTCATCAGCGGCGACGAGGAGCTCACCGGCGAGGACGTGGTGCTCACCGTCGACGACGACGGCGAAGCCTCGATGGATGAGGTCGTGCTGCGCGTTGACGACGGTGACGCAGACGAACCCTCGACCGAGGGCGTCGTGCTCAACGTCGACGACGACGACGGTGACGACGACGCGTCGGCCGAGGGCGTAGTGCTCACCGTCGACGACGACGACACCTCGACCGAGGACGTCGTGCTCACCGTCGACGACGACGACGCCCCGACCGAGGACGTCGTGCTCACCGTCGACGACGACGACGCCCCGACCGAGGACGTCGTGCTCACCGTCGACGACGACGACGC
>JBCCAW010000404.1:0-5513 GCA_039814655.1 Myxococcota bacterium
ACACAAAGAATGCCGCCACATGTGCGACGGCATTCTTCAGTGCGGTGCGCTCGTCTTAAGGGAGCTGGTAGGGTCAACGGCTGGGCACCCGCGCCCCGGACGAAGGCTCCTGGACCCCCTTCCTGCCCGCGCAGGCAGCGGCGGAGGTCAGCGCTCCATCGACGCCAGCTCCGGAGCTGGCGCGCACGCTGCGCCGGGCACGCAAACGCCTCCTTCGGAAGGAGGGGGCCATCGCGGCCGACGCCGCCCGGGCCGAAAAGGTGCCGGCGCTGCGCCACGAAGCCGAGCTCCTGACGGCGCACCTCGGTGACTACGTCCCGGGCGCCGACGCATTGGAGGTACTCGACTGGACGGACACGCCGCCGACGCCGCGGGTCCTCTCTATCGACCCGTCCCGGGGCGCCCAGGCGCAGGCAGAGTCCCTTTTCAAGCAAGCTCGCCGCTATGCCCGCGGGGCCGAGCTCGCGCGGCGCAGGCGTGACGCGACGCGAGCCGAGATCGCCGCCCTGGAAAGGCTCCTCGACCGGGTCGAGGCGGCGCCGGCGGCCGATGCCCAAGGCGCGCTCGAAGAGGAAGCGGCCACGGCCGGGTGGTGGGCGCCGGGCGAGTCTTCGCGACGCCGCGCCGCTGGCGCCCGCGTGTCCGGGAAGCGAAGGAGCTACCGCACCTTCGCGACGAGCGAGGGCGGCGTGGTGCTCGTGGGCCGGAGCGCGACGGACAACGACGAGCTCACGCTACGCGTCGCGCGGCCGCACGACCTCTGGTTGCATGCCCGCGGCGTCCGCGGCGCGCACGTCATCGTTCCCCTCGGGAAGCGCGACGTGTGCCCCCCGGAACGATTGGTCGATGCCGCCACGCTGGCGGCGCATTTCTCCGAAGCCGCCGGCGACGCCGTCGTCGAGGTTCAGTACACCCCACGACGCCACGTGCACAAACGCAAGGGGCTTCCCCCCGGCGCGGTACACGTGAGCCGCGAAAAGGTCCTGATCCTTCGCTACGAAGAGGAGCGGGCCCGCGCGCTCGTTGCTCGCGAGCACCGCACCTGAGAAGCGCCGCTACTTCTTCGCTGCGCGCTTGCGGGGGGCGGCCTTCTTGGCCGCCTTGCGCGTCGTCTTCTTCGCGGTCTTCTTGGCCGCCTTACGCGGCGCCTTCTTCGTCGTCTTCTTGGCCGCCTTGCGCGTCGTCTTCTTGGCGGCCTTCTTCGTCGTCTTCTTGGCCGCCTTGCGCGTCGCCTTCTTAACGGTCTTCTTGACCGCCTTGCGCGTCGTCTTCTTGGCGGCCTTCTTCGTCGTCTTCTTGGCGGCCTTGCGCGCCGTCTTCTTGGCGGCCTTCTTGACCGTCTTCTTGGCGGCCTTGCGCGGCGTCTTCTTGGCGGCCTTGCGCGGCGTCTTCTTGGCCGCCTTGCGCGTCGTCTTCTTGGCGGCCTTCTTGACCGTCTTCTTACCCGCCTTGCGCGGCGCCTTCTTGGCGGGCTTCTTCGCCGCCTTTCTGGTGGTCTTCTTGGTGGCCTTCTTGGTGGCCTTCTTGGTGGACTTCTTCGTCGTAGCCATGGATGGACCTCCTGTGGGGCCTTTCGTGGGGTACCGTATTGTCACGTCATCTCACGTGTCAAGCGAACGAGCACCTAATTTATACCTAACTTAGTGAAATTTGACCCAATTGTGGCATGGCAAAAGGCCAAGCCGCCGAATTCACTAGGTTTTCGTGAGCGAGGCAAAATCCGCCGTCACGACCCAGCGAGGGTGCCGACCGCGATCCAAAGGGCGCTGTGGCGTTGACAGCATGCGCAAAGGCGCCTTACGGCTGCGGTCCTCGGCGGCGGTCATGGACACGACGGGCCGCCGGGCAGGGGGAAGACGATGACTGCGACGCACCTGCTCTCGCCGCGCATGCTCTTGGGCCTCACGCTGGGTCTCGCCGTCGGCTGCGGGCCCTCCCAGGCGGACCTGGACGCGGCCAACGACGAAGCCGCGTCCTTGCGCTCCGCGCTCGAAGAGACGCGTGCGGACAACGCCCGCGTAGGAGACCGGGTCCGCGAGCTCGAGGCGCAGAACGAACAGATCGAAGCCGCCCTCGCGCGGCAGGGCGAGAGCGTGCAGCAGCTCGAGGGTGAACGGGAGACGCTCGCGGCGCGACTCGAGGAGACGCGCCGCGCGCTCGCCGAGCTGCGAGAGCGGGAGCAGCAGGCGCAGGCTCGCCTCGCGACCTTTCGCCAGCTCCTCGGACGCTTTCAGAGCCTCATCGAGGCGGGGCAGCTCAGCGTGCGCATCCGCAACAACCGCATGATCGTCGAGCTGCCCGAAGGCATCCTCTTCGACACGGCGCGCGCGGACATCAAGGACGAGGGGCAGGCGGCGCTCCGAGAGGTGGCGGCCGTGCTCGCCAACATCGACGAACGCGAGTTCCAGGTCTCGGGTCATACGGACAACGTCCCGATCCGAACCCGGCGCTTCCCCAGCAACTGGGAGCTGTCGACACAGCGGGCCGTCAACGTGGCGAAGCTTCTCGTGGACGCCGGGGTCTCCGCCCAGCGCCTCAGCGCGGCCGGCTACGCGGAGACGCAGCCCGTCGCCGCCAACGACAGTGCCGAGGGACGACAGCAGAACCGCCGCATCGAGATCGTTCTGCTCCCCAACCTGGACGAGCTCCCGGACCTCTCGAGCCTCTCCGAGCTCGGTAGCGAGGGCGGCGAGACCCGCTGACGCGATTGACGGAAGGGGCCTTTCGGGCTAGGCTTCCTCTTCTCGCCGCACGGTTGGCTTCGGCCTGAGAGCTTCTCTTTCGGAAGGAATCGTGCGGCGCCGGCGTTGCTCTAAGCACCGCCGAAACCCGCGCGATGGCTGCGTTTTTGCTAGTCGCATCGGCGGGAGCCCTCCGGGCACAGTACCTCACGTGGTTCCCCCCTCCGACTTCCCGCGCACCCCCGACTGGGTCGACCGTCGTTCCGACGTGAATCGATCGCCGCGGTGGGTGTTCTCGGGAGGTCGACGTTCCAACTCCGCTGCCGGCCCGTGGGGGCCGAGCGGGGTCACGAAGGAGTCCTGAATGCAGGCGTCCGAACAGCTCGAGTTCAAGGTTGGCGACAAGGCCGTGTACCCCGCTCAGGGAGTGGCCGAGGTCGTGTCCATCAAGGAAATGGATATCTCCGGCAGCCGCCAGAAGTTCTACGTCCTCAAGATCTTGGACACGGATCGGAAGATCATGGTCCCCGTCACGAACGCCGAGAACGTGGGCCTTCGCCCGCCGATTTCGGAGGACGACATCCGCGAGATCTTCGTGATTCTCAAGGAGCGGACCATCGCCTTCGACAACCAGACGTGGAACCGCCGCTACCGGGGCTTCATGGACAAGATCAAGACCGGCTCGGTCTTCGACGTGGCCGAGGTCATGCGCGACCTCTACCGGCTCAAGGCGGAGAAGTCGCTCTCCTTCGGGGAGCGGAAAATGCTCGAGACCGCTCGGAACCTCATCGTGAAGGAGATCGCGGTAGCGCGGGCCAAGAGCGAGGAGAAGGTTCAGGCGGAGATCGAGAAGATCTTCGAGACCAACTGAGGTCGAGGGCCGCGACGGAGCGGCCCCCGATCGCCGTGCGCGGCGCCCCCTCGGGGGCGTCGGCACGCTGGGCCCGAACCGTCGTCGCCCCGACCGGCGAGGTCGGCATGAGCAACACAACGCTCCTGATCAACGCAGGGGTCGCCGAGACACGCGTCGCGCTTCTGGAAGACGGCGCCGTGGGCGAGCTGCACATCGAACGCCGGCGGGAACGCTCGCCGGTGGGCAATGTCTACGTGGGCAAGGTCACGCGCGTGCTTCCGGGCATGCAAGCGGCCTTCATCGACGTGGGCCTCGACCGCGCGGCTTTTCTCCACGTGGAGGACCTGCAGCCGCTCGGGAAGAGCGACGAGCCGGAGTCCGGCGACGAAAAGAGCAGCGGACGAGGCCGAGGCGGCAGGAGCCACCGTGCCAGCCGCTCGACTCCCATCCGCGACCTGATCCGCGAGGGTCAGGAGGTGCTCGTTCAGGTCTCGAAGGGGCCCATCAGCACCAAGGGCGCGCGGGTGACGAGCCACGTGGCCCTCCCGGGACGCTTCGTGGTCTACATGCCGACGGTGGACCACGTCGGCGTCTCCAAGCGCATCGGCAAGGACGTGGAGCGGAAGCGCCTCAAGGAGGTGATCGAGTCCATCAAACCGCCGGAAGGCGGGGTCGTGGTTCGCACGCTCGCGCAGGGGCTGACCAAAAAGCAGCTCAAGGCGGACATCGGCTACCTGGTTCAGGTCTGGGCGACCTGCCAGGAGACGCTCAGCGCCAACAAGACCAAGCGCAAGAAGAGGAAAGCGCCCTATCTGGTGCACGAGGAGCCGGACATCGTGCTCCGCGCCGCCCGGGACATGTTCACGGAGACGGTCGACGAGATCGTCGTGGACGACGCCCGGGAGTTTGCGCGCCTCAAGGAATTCCTCGAGGTCTTCCTACCCGAGCGCGCCGGCGACGTGCGGCTCTACGAAGCCGCAGAGCCGCTCTTCGACGAGTACGGCGTCGAAGCGGAGATCACCCGGGCCCTGTCCCGGAAGGTCCCGCTGCCGTCGGGGGGCCATCTCGTCATCGACCAGGCCGAGGCCCTGACGGCCATCGACGTCAACACCGGGCGCTTCACGGGCAAGGGTCAGGACGTCGCGCAGACTATCTTCCAGACCAACCTCGAGGCCGTCGACGAGATCTGCTACCAGCTCCGCTTCCGCAATATCGGCGGACTCATCGTGCTGGACTTCATCGACATGGACCGGAGCTCGCACCGGGACAAGGTCTACAAGGCCCTCGTCAAAGCCCTGAAGCGGGACAAAGCCAAGACCACGGCGGTGCGCATCAGCGAGCTCGGCCTCGTGGAGATGACGCGCAAGCGCACGCAGGAGTCGCTGGGCCGCACGCTCTTCGAGCCCTGCTTCTACTGCGACGGCACCGGGACGCTGAAGTCGAAGACGACCGTCTGCCACGAGATCTTCCGCCAGCTCCGTCGGGAGAAGGACAGCCTCCCCGGGTACAGCATCACCGTGACCGCACACCCCGCCGTATGCGATGCCCTCGAGCGCGAGGAGCGCAGGGCTCTGGCCGAGGCCTCCAAGCTCGTTCAGCGGCGCATCGAGCTTCAGCCACGAAGCGACTACCATCTCGAGCAGTTCGACCTGACGGCGAGCTAGCGAGCCCTGGGGCGGGAGGCCGGATGAGCGGCGAGGAGGACCAGCGTGGTGAGGCGCGCGTCACCATCAACAAGGAGTTCGAGTCCTTCGACGCCTTCATCCACGAGTACGTCACGAACGTCTCGCGTCGCGGGGCCTTCGTGAAGTCGAAGGAACCGCTGCCCGTGGGGACCCGCGTGGACCTGCGCTTCACCGTCATCATGGACGAGGTGGAAACCATCGAAGGCGTCGGCGAAGTCGTTCGCGTGCAAGACGACCCGCCGGGCATGGGCGTCGTCTTCCGGGAGCTCAACCAATACTCGCAGCATCTCCTGG
>JBCCAW010000092.1:0-14190 GCA_039814655.1 Myxococcota bacterium
CACATCAACAGTTGTTGCGTATCATTAGTCTTTCCATTTCAGGTTTTGATACACCGGTAAGCCATCTTGGTTTCGAGGAGACCATTATTTCCTTGCAAAGTCTGCGTCGCGTCCGCGCGAACCACGAGGCCCGCGTCCGCACGCAGCTCCGCCTCCGGCGTCGACTCCGGGTCGTCGTAGTAGAGCGCCATCATCGCGCTCTCGGGGCCGTAGAGGCCCGCGGGTCCGGCGAGCCCGTGAAGCGTGCCGAAGGCCTCGGCGATGCGGTGGTAGGGCCCCACGTGCCGCACGGCGGCGACGCGGGTGGTCTCGAGCTCTTCGATGTCGACGTGCATGGGTTCTCCTTCGCGTAGGAAGCGCAGGCCCGCGGCGATGTCCGCGAGTCGAAAGTGGACGCCGCTTCGAGAGGGCAGCCGCGCGATGAGCAGGCACTCCTCGTGCACGAGCCCTCGGGCGCGCGTCCGGAGCTCCGTGGGAGAGCGCCCGAAGCGCGCGCGAAAGGCTCGGGTGAAGGACTCGTGCGTCTCGTAGCCCGCCGCGAGGGCGATGCGCGTCACGGCGTGTTCCGTCGCCGCGAGCTCGTAGGCGGCGCGTTCGAGGCGCAGCCGCCGGTGCATCTCGAGGGGGGTCTCGCCCACCATGCCCCGGAAAATGCGGTGGAAGTGAAAGGGCGAGACCGCGGCGGCTCGGGCGAGGGCCTGGAGGTCGAGGGCCTCGTCGAGGCGGCTCGCGAGGCCCGCCACGGTGCGGCGGACCGTCTCCTCGTAGCTGGCGCGCGTAGCGGCTTTCATGCCCCCGGGTCTAAGCGCCCCGGGCCCGCGGCGCTTGACCGCCCTTGCGGAACTTCGCCGCGTCTCAGTCGAGGTCGATGCGAACGTCGGCGAAGCGTGCGCCGCCCAGGTCACCCTCCCGGAGCACCTCTACGCGGAGGAGGCCCGTGACGTCCATGGCGTCGCCGGTCTCGAGCGCCGCGTCGTGGCATTCGGCGAGCTGATTCAGGAGCTGGCTCCGCGCCGGGTCCTCGGCCAGTTCTTCCTCCGGAATCGAGTCTGGCCGCCCATCGAGGAGCAGCGTCGGAAAACCCCGCTCGTCAGGAATCTCGTGCACCGTGACACCTCGGGTGACGAGCACCTCCCCGGTGGCCCCGGGCGTGTAGCTCACCATGAAGCCGCGCCGGCCGAGCAGGTCGATGTAGCGAAGCATCATGGGCCTTCCCGGCACGCGCGCGTCGGTGTCCACGTCGAAGACGCGGAACTCACCGGACGCCTCGACGTCGATCACGTTCGAGGGACGGATCCAGCCGATGCGATGGCGCATGGGCGCGTTGAGCGGCGCGTCGATGCGCCAGGAAGCGTCTGCAAGCTCCTCCTTCGAGGGCGATCGCTCGCTGCCCATGAAGAAATAGGGGTCGATGCCGGCGACGATGCGTGAGCCCGGAAAGGACGCCGTGCCCAGCCGCACCTCGGCGTGACCGACGCCCAGCGTGTGGATCATCTCGTGCACCGTTCCCGGGGTCCACGTCTGGTCCGGTATCCACGCGGCGTAGGATCGGCCAAGGGCGCCGCCGCCGATGTCGAGACCGCCCGCCGGAAAGGAATAGACCTTGTAGGCGAAGGCATCGATATCGAGGCCTGCGTCGCGTGCGAGGCGGCCGATGCGCTCCTCGAGGAAGTTCGGCGCTGCCGGGTTGCCGCGCGGCACCTCCGTGTTGGCGAAGTCTGCCTCGAGCACCGGCGCGATCTCGAAGGGTTCGAACCAGGCCTGGCCGTAGGACTGGGCACGTACGTAGCGGTTGATGGAGGTGCGGACCGCGTCGACGAAACCCGGCGAGTCGCGATGCGCGGCGCTGGTGAAGTTGGCCCGGAGCCAGATCAGAGACTGGGCGCCGATCCGCGCGTCCTGCGCCGGGCCATGCGCGGGAAAGAGCTGCACCATCGCCGTCGCGCGCGCCTCGCGCAGGCCGTCACGGGCCGTGACATCGAGGGTGAAACCGCGGCGCTCGTCCGGCAGTACGCGATCCCCTACGATCAGGTCCCGGCCGCGCAGCTCGAAGAGCATCGCCTCGTTGCCGCCGCTCACCTCGAGCGTTGCCGTCTCCGGCAGCGATGCGCCAAGGGTCGCGAGCACCGTGCCCGCCCGCATGTCGGACTCAGCCACGGCACTCAGGCCCGCAAGGACGAGCATGCCGCCCTCGTCGCGGCTGGCGTCCGTCGAGGCGTCGGGCCTTCCCATGGAGGCGTCCGTCGCCTCCTCGGCGCTGCCGCAGGCGGCGAGAAGGAGCAGCACTCCGGCCCATCGACTCATAGTCCTAGCTTGCCTGAGCCCTGCTCCGCGGGGTGTGGGCACACGCAGAGGGCCGTCCCCCAGGCCCCCGAGCTCGGCCCGGCGGCGCGTTCAGCCTGCGAGCTGCCGGTCGAGGAAGTCGAAGACGGCCTCGTACCAGGCCGCGATGTTGCGCGGCTTCTGGATCCAGTGGTTCTCGTCCGGGAACACCACCAGCTCGCTCTCGACGCCGTGGAGCTGAAGCGCGTCGAAGAGCGCGAGGGCCTCCGTGATGGGCACCCGGTAGTCGAGGTCGCCGTGGAGCACGAGCGTGGGCGTCTTCCAGCGCGCAAGGCGCGCGTGCGGTGAGTAGCGGTCCACGTCGCCCTTCCAGGCCGTGGAGGCGTTCTGAAGCTGGAAGTAGGCCGCCACGTCCGTGGTGCCCGAGAAGGCGCGCAGGTCGTAGAGGCTCGCGTGCGTGACCAAGGCCCGGAAGCGCTTCGTCGTGCCTCCGAGCCAGTTGCTCATGTACCCGCCAAAGCTCCCGCCCATGGCGGCGATGCGGTCCGCGTCGACCTCGCTGCGCGCCTCCATCGCGTCGGCCACGGCGTGCAGGTCCTCGGCGCAATCCCCGCCCCAGGTGTTGCCCCAGACGCCGCCGATGAAGGCCTCGCCGAAGCCCGTCGAGCCTCGCGGGTTCGGCATGGCCACCACGTAACCCGCATGCGCCGCCACGGCGGCGTTCCAGCGCCAATGCCACACGTCGTTCCAGGCGCTCACCGGGCCGCCGTGAATCCAAAAGAGCCCGCGCTGCGGACGCTTCTGGGGCACGGACGTGAGCCAGCACTGCACCGGCGTGCCGCCCGCGCCCGGGACCTGAATGCTGCGCGTGTCGAGAGCCCGGAGCGCCTTCGCGTCGGCGGGGGAGAGGCCCGAGAGGTCGTGGAGCAGCTCCGGCGGGGCCGGCGTCTCACCCGGCGTCAGACGGAAGGGTCGCGGCGGCGTGCGGAGGTCGCTGTACACGCCCGCGAGCGCCCCGTCCGGGAGGGCGACGACGCGGTCGAGGCTCCCGGCGCCGGCGCTCAGCCGGGTCACCAGCCCCTTGCCGGAGAGCGGTACGGCGAAGAGCCGCGTGGCGCCTTCGTCGTCGGCGCTGACCACCACCGCGTCTGCGAGGAAGCACTCGGGCAGGCCGCGACGGTCCCAGCGCGCCCCGAGGCGGGTCTCTCCCCCCGCGAGGTCCAGGTGTACGAGGTGCGCTCTCGGGTGCGCCCGCCGCGCGCGCTGTTCGCGCACGGCCACCAGCCCATCGCCCGCCGGGGTGAAGCGGACCTCCGTATGAGCGCGCCGGGATCCATACCCGAGGCAGGCGCGAAGCTTGCCGCTCCGCAGGTCCCGGAGCTCGATATGCGTCTCGGCCAGCCGGTCCGGGCCGGGCGCGGGCCGCGCGCCGATGCACGCGAGGCGCTTGCCGGCCGGGTCGAGGTCGAAGCTCTCGTGCAGGCGGTACTCCTGCTCCGCCTCCGGCGTCAGGTCCTTCGGGCGCCCCACGTCGCCGGCGAGCGTGCGCCGGACGTAGTGCGGCGCGGCCTCCGGGAGCCAATGGTCCCAGTAGCGGACCGGCGCGCGCGTGTAGCGCAACACGCTCGGCCCCGTGGCCGCGCGCTCGTCCGCCCGCGCGCGCTGCTTCTTCGTCGCCACGCCGAGCAGCACGGGTTCGCGGGTGACGAGCACCCCGGCCTCGAGCGTGCCCCGGGCCGCGAAGGCCATCACGCCGAGCGGCGCGTCGGTCAGCGGGCGCGCCTCGCCCTGGGCCGGTAGCGCGAAGACCTGGGACCGGGTCTCCGAGGCGTCGCTCTCCGTGGCCCGCTTGGAAAGGAAGAGCAGCGTGCCGTCGTCCAGGAAGGCTGGCGCGCGTGCGTCGGCGAAGGTGAGCGGCGCGCTGGCCCGCCCGTCCGTGGGGACCCGGACGAGCCGCGTGTGGAAGGTCCCGTCGTCCGCGGCCGTCGCCAGCTCCACGGCGAGCCACTGCCCGTCCGGCGATGCGGCCATGGAGCCCACGCGGCCCAGGGCGAGGAGGCGAGCAACATCGAAGCGAGCCATGGCGCGAGCCTACCCCGCACCGAGATCAGCGCGGCGCGAAGAACGAGCTCCGCTCAGCCCGCGGGCGCCCAGGCGTGCACCGGCTCGCCGGTCGCGACGCGCTCGCGGTAGCAACGCACCAGGCGCCGGAGCGCCTCCGGGTCCCGACCGCCGAAGGCGTCGAGCGCCGCGAGCTGCCACACGGCGCCCGTCTGCCCCGTGGTGATGCGGCCCTCGATGGGCTTCAGGTAGGTCGCGGCCTCGTCCATGTCCACGCCGGCGTCGCGCAGCCCGTCGAGCGCTGTCGGCAGCAGCTCGGCGGCAAGTTCCGCCGCCGGCACCGAACCCTTCCCCGGCCAGTCGAGGGAGGCGTAGATCCCTTCCTTGGCGGCCCGGTAGAAGTTGCGCTGCGCGGCTTCGAAGGGAAAGCCGTGCCAAGGCCGGCCGTGGCGAAGGGCGAGCACCAGGCCCAGGGAGAAGGCCGTGCTCGCCAGCATGTCCCGGGGCGTGGGACCGGCGGGGAGGGCGCGCTGCTCGAGGCGCACGTGGCCGCCTCCGACCGGGTCGTAGACGGGCCGATTCCAGAGCCACACCGTCGACCCGTGGAGGCAGAGCTCGTAAAGCCGCGGCGCGCCGCCGGCCTCCCGGTCCTGCGTGGGCGGGTGCGGATGGCACTGGGGCAAGAGCGGCGCGTGGTCGCGCACCTTGTTGGCGAAGAGCGTGTGAAAAGCGCCCTCCAGCCACTCGTGGCCGAAGGCGACGCGCGCGGGACCCACCTTGCGCTGGAACGGCACGCGCTTGCGCGTGTCGACGGCCTGCTTGAAGAGCGCGATGCGCGTCTCGTGCCAGAGCCGGTGTCCGAGAAAGAGCGGCGAGTTGCCGCTCAGCGCCAGCACCAGCGGGAGCGTGAGCTGCGCCGCGTTGTACACGTCCGTGAAGTCCTCCGGGTCCACGCGGAGGTGCCACTGCCAGCTCGTCGCCGCGCCTTCCGGTGTCACGTCCGGAGAGTCGAAGACCAGCGGGTCCTGGCCGTCGATCTGAAAGTGGAACTTCTCGCCGCGCAGGCCGCAGAGCACGTCGGTCAGCACGCGGTAGCGCTTCATGCCGCTCAGCCACCGCAGGTCGAGGTCCGTGCGCTCGAGCGTAGGCAAGATGCCGATGGGCACGGGCTGGGCGCCGATGGTCTCCTCGAGCCGGTCGAGGCGTTCGAAGGCGCGCTCCACGTGCCCCTCGAGAACCGAAAAGGGACGGCCCGCCAGCGCCGTATAGGGCGCGTTGAACTCGAGGTTGAAGCGGTTCAGCTCCGGCGTGAAACGCGGGTCGCCGAGGGCCGTGAGCACCTCGCCGTTGCGCGGGGCCGGTCGCCCGCTGTCATCGACGAGGTAGAGTTCGAGCTCCGCGCCGACGGTGCGCTCGCCTTGGCCGAAGCCTGGTTCGGCCAGGGTCCGTTCGAGGAGCGTCAGGCAATCGCCCAAGCGCTCGCGGAAGCGAAGCCTGTCGTCCTCGGAGAAGTCGGTCCGCTCGATCTCCGTCCCCATGTCCCCGGAGCATACATGCTCCTGGGCAGCGCCGGCTCAACCCTGCGGGAGCGCGTTGAGGTTCTCCAGCAGGTCGCTGTCCGTGGCCCGCGGTAGCTCCCGCACCACGCTCTCGTCGTCGATGTTGCGGATGACGAGCTGGAGCTCGCCCATCTGCGTGGCGTGATGGAGTCGCGGCACCTCGGGGATGGGCACCTCGAGGGTGATGTCCAGATACTTCCGGTTCGGGTCGACGCTCTCCCCAGGGATCCCGAGCACGTCCCCGACGGCGAGCACACGCGCGTTCTGCGTGATGAGCTGCGAGGCCGCGTTCGCCTGCTCCCGGAGCCCCGCCGGCGCGTAGCTCAGGATCACGTCCACGTGGTCTCCGCGGCGCACCATCGAGTTGAAGGTCTCGGCGTTCGTGCGGAGCGTGACCGCGCGCCGCGACGGCTGCACGAGACCGCTCAACGCCTGGAAGCGCGAGTCGCGCGGGTCGAAGTCGTTCGTACGGAGCGCCGTGCCGCGAGGGATCGCGCGGTCCGTACGCGTCCCCAGCACGCGCTCGAACTCCGCAAGGCGCACGTGCCGGCTCTCCAGGTAGGCCTCGGGGATGGTCTCTACCGCCAGCGCGTTCCGCGTCAGCGGCTCCCCGGGGCGAAGGTCGAGCGCCGCGACGAGGATGCTGGCCTCGCGCCCGCCGGTCACGGCCGTTTCGAAGCGCTCCGTGTGCATCTTGAAGAGCAGGAGCCCGGCCGCCGCCATCAACGCACCCGCGAGCATGAGTGTTCGCGCCACGCCATCAGCCTCACGACGCACCGGGTCCCGGTCAAGGGTCTGCGCCGCGCGTGCCGTCGTTTTGCGCGTGACGACCTGGCGACCGGCGCCGCGGCCCCCTTGCCGAGGAGCCCCCTGTTCCCTCAGCCTCATGCCGGCGCCTGCGCCCCGCGGCGATCGGTCCAGACATTGCAAGAAAGCTCGAGAGAGATGTGGAAACGCCCCCAAAAGGGTCCTCAGACCCCAGCCGCCAGCGCCGGGCCGTCGGCTTGCGCGGAGGCCTCGGAGCCTTGCAAGCGCCGGCGATCACTACGGGACCTGGCCTCCCACGAGGGCGGCGTGGTCTACACGGAGTACGTCGTCGTCGTGCTTCTGGTGGGGATTGGAGTCTCCGCCGCGCTCCTCACGGTGGGGGCTCCGCTCCTCCGCGCCTTCCGCATCACCCAGGCCTTTTTGGGAGCGCCCATCCCGTGACTCCCTGGCTCACGAACCCCTCGGAGCGCCGCGGCCTGCTCCGCGATGAGGAAGGCGGCGTCAGCGCGGAGTACGTCGTGGTCCTGCTCCTCGTCGCCATCGTCTCCATCGGCGCGTGGCAGTCGTACCAGCAGACCATCGAAGACGACGCGGCCGCGCAGTACCAGACCTTCGGGTACCCGGCGGATTGAGCCATGAACCTCGTTACCTCGGTTCACTTCCTCGTCCTCGCCTGCACCGCCGTCGCGGCCGTGACGGATGCGCGGAGCGGCAAGATCTACAACTGGCTCACCTTCCCCATGCTGGCCGCGGGCCCGCTCTTCGGATTCCTCGACGGCGGCCTCGGTGGGCTCATCGAGTCCTTCGTGGGCATCTTCTTCTGCGGCCTTGCTCCCTACCTCGCCTGGCGCGCGCGACAGATGGCCGGCGGAGACGTGAAGCTCTTCGCGGCCCTGGGCGGACTGCTCGGGCCCTTCCTTGGAATCGAGGGCCAGTTCTACGGGATGCTCGTCGCTGCCGTCGCCGCCATTGGGCTCGTGGTCAAGGAGGGGAAGCTCCTTCAGACCTTCGGCAACCTCTTTTTCATGGTCGCGAACCCGCTGCTGCCCAAGGACCGGCGGCGGCGCATCACCCGCGACATGCAAACCTCGCTTCGCATGGGGCCCTTCATCTTGGTGGGCTCCGTGGTGGCGATCGTTCTCGCTCACCCAAGCTGGTGGGGAGGTGCCCAATGAAAGGTAGCTTGCATGGCACCGTGAGCGACCGGCGCCCGCTGCGCCGGGGCCTGCGGAGGGACCAACGGGGCGCGGCCTACGCCGAGTTTCTCATCGCCTTTCCGGCCATGTTCACCGTGTTCCTCGTGCTCGTGCAGCTCGGCCTGATCTACGCGGCGCGCCTCGGCGTGGCGCACGCCTCGGTGCGCGCGGCCCGCGCCGCCGTCGTCGTGCTCCCGGACGACCCGCGCTTCTACGACGGCGAGCGCATCAACCGGCTCAGCCATAGCGAAAGCGGAAGCAACAGCGCTGCGGCTAGCTTCGATGTGCTCGGCTTCGCCGGAGGCATGCCCGGCGGTCGGGGTTCGACGCGCCTGCGGGCCATTCGGTCGGCGGCCATGATGCCGCTGATTCCGTTCTCGCCGGACTGGAACAGCTTCGCCGACGAGGAGGCGCTGGCCGAGGCCTTCCCGAGCGTGAGCACGGTGGTCACGGGTGGGCTCATCTACACGCAGGCGTCTGTCGCGGTGTCCTTCCCGACCGAACCCGAGGCCATGACCTTCCAGTCCGAGTTCGGGCGCCGCGAGGACGTCACGACGAGGGTCACGTACCTTTTCCATTGCGGGATTCCCGTGGTGAGTCGCTGGATGTGCGACACGCCCTTTTCGATTTTCGGCTTCGACGCCGACCCCTTTCTCTTGCGTGTCACCGGCGGCGCGACGCCGGGCTTCGACTTCTTCTCCGGATTGGGCGACCGCATCGACGGGTCCCTCGAGCTGATGCGTTTCGTGGAGAACAGCGTGCTCACCATGGTGGCGATCGCGAGCGGCGACCGCTTCCTTCTGCTCCGCTCGGAGGCGACCATGACCAACCAGGGGGCCGAGTTTGCTTACTAGCTTCCCCACGATGCGCCTGGGCGAGAGCCCGGGAGCCCGTCTCCGCGACGACGAGCGCGGCGCCATGATGATCATGGGCATCTTCATGACCACGCTCGTCGTGGCGATGCTCTACTACGTCGCCGGTGTGGGTGAGGCGATCACCTACCGCGAGCGCATGATGGACGCGGCGGACACCGGCGCCCTCGGCGGCGCGCTGATGTACGCGCGAGCCATGAACGTCGTCGTGCTCATGAACCTCATGATCGCGACGGTGCTCGGCGTGTACGTCGGCGTGCGCGTGGCCGACGAGGTGCTGCTCACGGCCGCGGCGGCGGCCTCGAGCCGCTGTCGCTGGTACCGGCCCCGGCCTTGCTGGATCGCTCTCTGCTTGACCATCGCCCAGTTCGGGCACTGCAACCGGATCCGCCGTGCCGAGCGCATCGCGGAGCAGGTCTCGCAGGCTGCGCGGAACGCCTCGCGCGTGTTGGCGCGAGGCGTCGGCGCGGCGGCTACGGCGCGGGCCGCCCTCGACACAACGGACCACTACGACCCGCCGGTCAATCTCGGCATCGGCATCGGCGGTACGCCGGTGACCCAGGGCTTCCCGCTGCCCATCGAAGACGACCGCGGCACGCGGATCTGCCGCGACGCGGCACCCTGGCCCTGGCAGAACCTGGACGTGCATCTCGTCATCGCGGACATCGCCCGGCAAGAGGCGAACACCACGGGCCGCCGCTGCAGCGGCCGGAGACGCTACATCAACGAGGCCATGGCCTCCGTCGGCTTGTGGATTCCGCTCCAATGCAGTGCGCGCCGGGACATTCGGCCGCCGCAGCGGGTCTGGCCTCGGGCACGACTCGGGGACGACAACTTCCAGTTCCGGGTGGCCGTCACCGGAGAGGCGCCCTTCGACACGCACACGACGCGCGTCGAGCGCGTGGCCACCTGGGGCGAGGGCGATGGCGACTCCGGCGCCACCGATGCGATCCTCGACCTCCTCACGGACGCCGGGACCCTCGGCGTGTCGCAGGCGGAGTTCTACTACGACGACGACGACGACGGGGACGAGTGGATGTGGGAGCTCGAGTGGCGCGCGCGGCTACGCCGGGTCCGAATCCCGGCTGCGCTCTGCGGCAACCTCGGCGTGGGCGGCGGAATCTGTGGCAGCCTCAACCGGCTGGTGGTGCACTGATGGCGAGGCATTACGAGAGCCCGCGGCAGGACGAGCGTCCGCGCGCGGAAGAACGTCTGATGGGCGACGAGCGCGGCGCGATGTTCACCGAGTCGGTGATCATGCTGCCGGTCATCATCATGCTCTGGGCGCTCATGAACTTCGTTCAGGAGGGCTTCGGTGAAGCGAGCCGCGCGGGCCGTAACGTGCGGGCCGCGGCCTGGACCACGAGCACGAACCAGTGCGAGGACGACGCCGACGCCGTGGACTTCGGGGACGGCCAGAACATCGACATTCCCGGCGGCGGGCTCGCCGCCGCCACCGCCACCGCCGCCGCCCGCATCGGGACCAACCTTCCGCGAACGAGCGCCCTCTACATGCTGGCTGGGGGCTACGGCACGCTAATGGCCTTCCGGCAGGAAGAGCACAGCTACGGGCAGAGCGGGGATATCGCGCGGCCCGCGTACATCGGGGGCAACGCCGCTTCGGGTCCGCGATGATGCTTCGGTGTGACGAGGATCCGGTGGAAGCCGAGGACGACCAGGCGGCGCGCATCTGGTTGGCCTACGAGCAGGACATCGAGCGCCGCCTCTGACCCGGACGCCTATGCCGAGCCTCCTTCGACGCCTGTTGGCCCTTTTCGTCCCCACGGTTCCCAAGACCGGGCGCGTGGCATGGCTGCGCCAGACGGCGTTCACCATGGCGAAGGTCTGGGTGCTGGGCCTCGTCGCCGTGTTCTCCGTTGGCTACGTCGTCGCCGGGCGGGCGCTGGCCAGCGTGGACCGGGAGCTCCTCGGTTTGGGGAGTTCTTTTGCCACCTACCAGGAGGTGCTCCGGACGGCGCCCGTCGACCCTGAAGGGCGACCCGTTCGCGAGCCCGGCGAGGACGGCGAGCGCTTCCTCGTTTTCAACGGCCAGCGCGTACGCATCTCGACGGGTCACGCGCCAGGCGACGTTCGCGACTTCGTGGAAGGCTTCGAAGCGGGATGCGACGGCGCCGACGGCTTGCCCGACGACGTGAGCACCGACTCCCGGGCGAGTCGAAGCCTCATCGAAGAAGACGAAGGCTACGCGGCCTGTCTCGACGTCGGAGAGGACGAGCTCGACCTCGAAGAGTGGAAGGAGCGCCTCGAGGCCTTTCAGCGAACGGGCAACCTCGAAGCGCTCGGCTCCTTTCGCTACGCCTACGCATCCGAGGGCTCCGATGGCGAGACGTCCTACGTGATGCTTCAGGCCGCCGGCGGCATCGACCTCGATTCGGTCTTGCCGACGCTCGGAACGGACGTGCCCGGGCCTGAGCTTTCGGCGCTGCCCCGGCCGCCCGGCGCGACGCGCATCATGAGCGCCTACGAGGAGCGGGAGCCCTACCTGGTGTCCATGTTCGCCGGGTCCCCGGAGACGCCGGAGGAGCTCGCGGCGCACTACCGAACGCTCGTGGATACGTCCGTGTGGCAGGAGGTGGAGGTGCCCGTGGAGCCCGGCGAGGGCATCGGCGTCTTCTTTCTTCACCGCGACGAGCCGGCGCGTTTCGCCTTCGCCCACTTCGAGCGCTCCCTCGAGCTGGATGCGTCCGAGCGCGAGGAGGAGGAAGACCTCCAGACGCTCACCACCATCATGGAGGCGCGATGAAGTCGCAATGGCTGCTGCGTGCGACGCCCGTCGCAATCCTTCTCGTCGCGGGCTGCGAATCCCCGGTGCCGTCCGAGGACGTGCCGGTGCCAAGCGCGACGGTACCGACGCGTCGCGAAGCGGAGGCGACGGACCGTGCGTTTCGGGCGGCGCTCGACCCGGAGGTGCTGCCGAGCCGAAGCGGGCGCACCGCGGTGGCGAGCGGAACCGGCGGGGGCGGACGGCGCGCCGTGGACCGGCGCCGCCAGGAAGCCGGCGCCGATTTGCTCGCTTCCCTCGACGGGGACCCGCGGCGGGCTGCGGCCCTCGTCGAAGCGATGATGAAGGCCGTGAGTGAGGGTCCCGAGAACGACCCCTGCGGGAGGCTCTACGCCGCGGCGAGCGTGCTCGACGAAGCTGGAGAGTTCGGCCTTGGCGAGGAAGAATTTCGGCGAAGCTGCGAGTCGCACCCGCCGGAGCTCCGGGCGTGCCTCCTCGGCGCAGGCCAGATGAGCGCGGAGCAGCGCCGCACCTGTGAGCGCATCATGCCCGGGTTCCCGACCTTCGGCGGATTTCTCCCCGGAGATACCGAGGGCGAGGGAGACTTCGAGCCGACGGCGGCGCAGCGCGCTGCGCGACGCCAGGCGCAAAACGGCCCTCGGGGCGAAGCGTCCGCCGCGGGAGCGTCGCGGTGAGCGAGGGGCCCGGGACCTGCGGCGCCTCGCTTCAGGAGGACCAGGCCGGCCTGACCACCGTCGAGTACATCATCATTCTGGTGCTCATCGCCACGACGAGCATCGCGATGTGGCGCCAGTTCGGGGAGCAGGTGGAGTTCCAGATCCGGACGGCGACCACGGAGATCAACTCGCTGAACTGAGCCCGGCGGACCCCACGGGCAGCCGAGGCCGACTCGATCACGCCGCCGCGTCCTCCGGGCGCGGCGGCGGTTTCGTTGGTGACGGCACGTTGACGGGTTTGCAGACCCCAGATGACGAGGGAGCCTGTCGGCTGGGGACCAGGCACCCCCACGGGCCTCCCCAGACCCCGTCCAGGGGGGCGACGCAGTCCCCACGCAAGAAGAAATAGCCAATGATTACAGAACTTCAAGAGTTGGCACCCACTGTGCAATGGTGCTGAGACGAGTCGCGGTGACGAACAGCTCGAAGAGTCCAACAAACGTCACCGCCCATAGGGTCTCGGGTGTGGGAGCCGTGATAGCTTCGCCCCGGCTCAAACACAGCCAAGACGAGGGAACGACAATGAACGGGAACAAGCTTCAGCAGCTCGCCAAGGACCAGGACGGCCTCTCGACCGTCGAGTACATCATCATCCTCATTCTCATCGCCGTCATCGGCATCGTCGCCTGGCGGGCGTTCGGTGAGGCGGTCGTGACCGAGGTGAACGAGGCAGAGGGCGAGATCAGCGGTCTCAACTGAGCCGCGGCCGCGCTACGCGGCTCTCGTACACCCAGGGGAGGGGGCGTCGTCCGCGGCGCCCCCTCTTTGGGCTTGCCGGGGCCTGGCTCCGGTCCTGTCTTCGGGCGGCGGGCGCCGGGCACCCGGCACATGCGTCGCCTTCGTCATTCCAAGAGCCGCCGCGCTCCGTTAGAGTCGCGGCCTCACCGGGGCATCGTGCCCCCAGGCGAACCCCATGAACCGTACGGCCCTTCTCGCAGCGGTCCTGGTCTCCGTGGTCGGCGTGGCCCTCTTCGGCCTCTACATGCGCCGCTTCCAGTATGAAGCGCGAGGCGGCGCTCTCGTCCGCGTACTGGCCACGAACGAGGACATCGACACCGGCGACGCGATCACCCGCGCGCAGCTCATCATTCGCGAGCTGCCCGAGCGCTACGTCGAAACGCGCCACGTGCTCGCGAGCGACCTCGACAAGATCCTTGGCATCCGCGCGGCGAACGCCGTCCGCGCCCAGCAGTCGCTGCTCTGGACGGACCTTGACACGGGCGAGGACGGCCGGCGCTTCCTGGCCGAGCTCCTGGGCCCGCAGATGCGCGCGGTGACCGTGAAGGTCGGCGGCGCAGCTTCCTTTGCGGGTCTGCTTCGCGCCGGCGATCTGGTGGACCTCTTCTTCACCGGGGAGCAGCCTGGCACGGACGGCGTGGAGGTCACCGTACCGCTGCTGGACGGGGCCCTCGTGCTCGCCATCGGGGCTGACACCGGCGGCGACCAGGTGGACCCGGACGCCCGCGAAGGGCAGCGCTACACGGACGTGAGCCTCGCCGTGACCCTGGACCAGGCTGCCCGGCTGACCCATGCCGCCGAACGCGGCCAGATCCGCATGGCCCTCCGCAACCCGGACGACGTGGAGCCCATGGGCGCGACTCACCTGGTGGAAATCGATGACCTCATCCCGCCGGCGCCGCCGCCAGCGCGTGGCCCACGACCGGAACCGGAGGACGAGGTCACCGTGGAGGGCGAGCGGGCCCGCGGTCCCGTGGTGATCCTCGGAGGATCGCGCCGATGACCCGCGTCTTCGCGCTCGTGCCCCTCTCCGCGCTGGGGCTCCTTCTTTTCGCGGCGCCGGCGGAGGCACAGGACGCGCGCCAGCGACCGACACTCGAGCGGGAGATCGTCATTCCCCTCGGGGGCCAGCGGCGCCTCGACATCGGCGCCGCGCTCTTCGTGACCCCGAGCGAGACCGGCGCGGTGCGCTACGTGAACACGGCGACCTACCAGGACGAGGACGGCAACACG
>JBCCAW010000452.1:0-5043 GCA_039814655.1 Myxococcota bacterium
TCCGCCGCGGCCTCGAGCGCCTCCTGAGCGGCCCCGCCGACGGTTAATACCGACGCGACTGGGGAAGCCGGTCCCTCAGCCGGGAAGCAAGCGCCCGATGATGTCGGCGCGGGCCATCTTCGTCGGGTCGTGGTCCCGCGAAGGGATCTGCTCTTCCGCGGTCCAGCTCTGGTCCGGCTCGAGGCGAAAGCCGCCGGCGTGCCGATGTGGCGGCGCCCCGCCCCAATCGCTGGGCGAGAGCATGGACCAGTAGAGCTCGCCGCTCTCCCGCTCGTAGAGGTGGTAAATCTTTCCCACGCGCCGCGGGAAGTTGCAGGTCGCCCGGTGCAAATCCAGGTCCCGCTTGGCCTGCTCGAGCACCTCCTCGGCCTGCTCCTGCAGGGCCCGAATCTGCCGCGCGATGACCTCGAGCTTCGAGCTCGCCACGGTGCCGATGAGTTCGTCGGCCTTCTCGATCTCCGCGGCGACGTCTACGAGGCGAATCGCCGGCGACATGGTGCTCAAGCCATAGGGCGAGAGCTTCGAGGGGCCCCGGTACGAGGTGAGACCATCCGGGCCCCTGGCGCCGCCCTCGGCGTGCGCCGCCGTCGCGTCATGATGCTCGTTCCTCTCGGCCATGGCGTGGAGCTAGAGCGACCTAACGATCTTGTCGAGCGCCGCTGAACCGGGGCCCCCTGGTCTCTTCGCCCGGCGCGTGCGGAACACCCTCCCATGGAGGGTCGCGCCATGAGACCTTCGCGCGCCATGCGCGACGATCTCGCCTCCGCCTTCGCCAGCCGCGCAACCAAGCGCACGCTTCCCATTCACGCCGTGCCCGCGCCGCGCTTCCGCCGGGAGCTCGCGCGCTGGCCCAAGCGCTGGGGACGCTGGGTCGAGGGCACTGGCTTTCGTCCCCGTCCCGGGCGCCACGTGCTCGTTCCCGGCGAGGACGGAGCCCCGGAAGCCGTTCTCCTGACCCTCGGGGAAGACCCCTCGCCCTGGGACGTCGCGGCCCTGCCTCGGACCCTGCCCAAGGGGCGCTACGCCTTCGCTGGGGACCCCGGCGAACGCCTCGAGTCCTTCGTGCTCGGCTGGGCCCTCGGGAGCTACGAGTTCACACGCTACCGCGCTCCGCGGCACGGCGGCCGGACCCTCGTGTTCCCCAAGGGCGAAGGCCGGGCCCGGGCGCTCCGCCTCGCCGAGGCGACGTACCTCGTGCGCGATCTGGTCACGACGCCCGCCGAGGACCTCGGGCCCGCGGAGCTCGAGCAGTGCGCCCGGGACCTGGCCAAGGCCCACGGCGCGCGCGTCACCGCCATTCGCGGCGACGATTTGCTCGCGAAGGACTTTCCCGCCGTGCATGCGGTCGGGCGCGCTGCGACCAAGACGCCGCGTCTCGTCGACCTTCGCTGGGGCAAGGCGAGCCATCCCAAGGTCACCCTCGTTGGCAAGGGCGTGTGCTTCGACAGCGGCGGCCTCGATCTGAAGCCCGCGAGCGGCATGCTCCTCATGAAGAAGGACATGGGCGGCGCGGCGCACGTGCTCGGCCTGGCCCACGCGATCATGGACGCGAAGCTGAAACTGCGGCTCCGCGTGCTCGTGCCCGCCGTGGAGAACGCCGTCGCCGGCAACGCCTTCCGGCCCCTCGACGTGCTGCCCACGCGCAAGGGGCTCAGCGTCGAGGTCGGCAACACCGACGCCGAGGGCCGCCTCATCCTCTGTGACGCGCTCGCGGAGGCCATGAGCGAGGAGCCGGCGCTTCTCCTCGATTTCGCGACACTCACGGGTGCGGCGCGCGTCGCCCTCGGGACCGAGGTTCCCGCGCTCTTCGCCAACCAGGACGGACTTGCGGACGAGCTGCTCCGAGCCGGCGCCCGGGAGCGCGATCCGCTCTGGCGCCTCCCGCTCCTCGACAGCTACGACCGGCACCTCTCGAGCTCCGTGGCCGATGTCTCGAACGTCGGGGGAGGGCGCTACGGCGGGGCCATCACCGCGGCGCTCTTCCTCCGCCGTTTCGTCGGCCGGGACGCCAACTGGGCTCACGTGGACCTGAATGCCTACAACATGGATAGCCGGCCCGGGCGGCCCAAGGGCGGAGAGGCCATGGGGCTTCGCGCCATCTACGGCGCCCTCGAGTCCCGCTACGGCTAAGCCACGCCCGGAGGCGCCGGGCCCGCATTCCATCTGTTGCGCGTCTGGCACCTTCGTCACCGATGTCGTCACCGGGGCGCCCGGCCGGCGCCGAGGTGTCATCGGCCCTTCATCGGCCTGATGCATCCGTCCTCGAAGGCTGGGGGGCTCGCAGGCGCCCCGGAAGAGGGCCGCGAGCATTCAACCCAAGCAGGAGATGCGGGTGATGCATCGGACCAACTCGAGTGGACTTTTGGCGCTCGCCCTCACGCTCGCCCTCGCGGGCTGCGGTGAGGACGGCGCGCCGGGCATGGACGGCATGGACGGGGCCGAAGGGCCCGAGGGCCCCATGGGGCTTCCCGGCGCCAACGGCACGAACGGCAGCGACGGCGCCAACGGCATGGACGGCAGCGACGGGATGGCCGGCATGGACGGCATGGCCGGGCTGAACTCGCTCATCGCCCAGACGGCCATCGGCCCCGGCGACGACTGCGTCTTCGGCGGCGTCCGCGTCGACAGCGGCGTCGACGATGACGGCGACGGGGCGCTCTCCGAGGCGGAGGTCGACCAGACGAACTTCATCTGCAACACGGAGGCGCCCTTCACGCTCCAGCTCCTCCACTTCGCCGACATTGACGGCAACGAGGCCACGGCCCTCGACAACGTGGACGACTTCTCCGCGCTCGTGGCCGGCTTCCGCGAGGACCCGCTCTTCGGCGCACGCACGCTCGTCGTCAGCTCCGGCGACAACATGATCCCCGGTCCGCGCTGGTTCGCCGCCGAGAACAACGACGTCCGCGCGCTCACGGGAAGCAACGAGCCCGGCCACGTGGACAACTTCTTCCTGAACCAGTTCGGCGTTGCGGCCTCGGCCCTCGGCAACCACGAGCTCGACCAGGGGCCCGGCGAGTTCGCCGACACGCTCCAGATCGAGACCCGCGGCGACGTGACCTTCCCGGGCACGACCTTCCCCTACCTCGCCGCGAACGTGGACTTCAGCGGCGACGGCGACCTCTCGGGGCGCATCGGCGTCGACGGGACCGACGCGCGGCTCATGGGCGGCGAGGTCGCTGGCAGCGCCACCATCCGCGTGGGCGAAGAGGTCATCGGCCTCGTCGGCGTCTCGACGCCGAACCTCGCGTCCATTACCACCACCGGCTTGCTCACCGTCGACGGCAGCACGGCGATGATCAGTGAGCTGGCGGACGCCATCCAGCCGACCATCGACGCGCTCACCATGGACGGCGTCGACAAGATCGTCCTCCTCGCGCACCTGCAGCAGCTGGACCTCGAGAAGGCGCTCGCCCTCGAGCTCACGGACGTCGACATCATCGTCGGCGGCGGGTCCAACACGCGCATGGGCGACGCCACGGACCTGCTCTTCGAGGGCGACGCGGCCTTCGACGAGGGCTACCCCTTCGCGACGGCCGGAAACGACGGCAACCCCACGCTCATCGTGAACGTCGACGGTGACTACAAGTACCTCGGCCGCCTCGTGGTGAGCTTCGACGACAACGGCTTCGTCATCCCGGCGACCGTCGACGAGGAGATCAGCGGCGCCTACGCCACGGTCACGGACAACGTGCTCATCAGCGGTGGCCAGCCCATCGAGCCCGTCGTCGAGATCCGCGACGCCGTGCAGGCCGTCATCACGACGCAGTTCGAAAACGTCATCGGCCACACGGACGTGTTCCTCGAGGGCCGACGCAGCCGCGTGCGCACCGAAGAGACGAACCTTGGCAACCTCACCGCGGACTCGCTCAAGTGGTACACGGAGCGCTGCACGGACGGCGGCGCTACGCCGGTCTTCACGAGCGTGCTCGCGCTCAAGAACGGCGGCGGCATTCGGGCGGAGATCGGCAACGCCGTCGTCACCGGCGAGACCACGGAGCTCTTCCCGCCCTTCAATGATGGCCTCGCGGTGGACCCGGGCGACGTCAGCGAGGGTCACCTCCGCGGCACGCTCCGTTTCGACAACGGCGCCGTCGTCCTCGACGTCACCGGCGTCGAGCTCAAGACGCTCCTCGAGCGCGGCGTGAACCGCAGCGGGCCCGGCGTGACGCCGGGCGAGTTCCCGCAGGTCGGCGGCATCAGCTTCGGCTTCGACCCCGCGGGTACGGCGCAGGTGCTGAGCTTCGACGCCGACGACAACGTCACCGGCATCGCGACGCCGGGCACGCGCATCACGGACCTCTACGTCGACACCAGCGGCGACGGGAGCCCGGACACGGCGCTCTTCGTGGGCGGCGTGCAGCAGGCTGCGGCGACGGCGACCTACACGCTCGTCACGCTGAACTTCCTCGCCAACGGCGGCGACGGCTACCCCTTCGCGCTCCTTGCGGCGGCCAACCGCCGGCAGATCTACACGGGCAGTGGCTTCGGCGATCCGCCCGGTCCCTTCCCGGTGCTCACGGGCTGCGACCCGGGCCGTTCGTCGAGCTTCAGCTCGACGGGCAACGAGCAGGACGCGCTCGCGGAGTACTTCTTCGAGTTCTTCCCGAGCCCGGCCATGGCCTTCGACATCGCCGAGACCGCCCCCGCGGACGACCGGCGCATCCAGGACTTGAGCGTCATCACGACCTTCGTTCCCCCGGCTCCCTGAGCCCGGAACGACGACGACGACGCACGGCGCGGGGCGTTGGTCCCGCGCCGTGCGCGGTTGAGGGCTTCGCGGTCAGGGCGCATCGAGGGCGATGCCGAGCTGCGTCCGGAGCTCGGCTTCTGGCGTCTGCGTCGGGTCGTTCAGGTAGCGCTCGAAGGTCGTGGCCTGCGGCGCGAGGCGCTCGCCGCTCGCCGGCAGCCACTGGCCCATGAGCCGCTCCCAAGCGCCGCCGAGACCCGCGTAGGGCCCGATGTGAACGCCCAGCGCGTACCGCCCGGCGGGAATCAGCACCTCGCGAAGGCCTTCCGGTAGCGTCGCGTCCGCGCGAACCA
>JBCCAW010000068.1:0-16011 GCA_039814655.1 Myxococcota bacterium
CTTTCGCTACCAGACGCTCAAGCAGCGCTGGGTCACGCTCGGGTCCTACTGGGACCGCATCACCCGGCAGATCGAAGAAGGCACCTACTACCGGGACGTGCAGCGAGCCCGGCGACGCAAAAAGAGGGAGGAGCAGCGCACGGAGGCGGCAGCCGCGCGGCAGGCCTTCGAGCTGGACCTCGAGGGCTCCGTCGACCTCGAAGCGGAGGTCGCCCAGGCCATCGACGCGCTCGCCGGCCTCGAGCGCAAGTCCTCCGGCGGCAGGCCGAGGCGCTCATCGGCGCCACCGGAGCAGCGGCGCCGGCGCCGGCCGCCGCCCGCGCCGGACACTTCGCGGAGCCGGAAGGCCGCGTCCCTCGACGAGCCGCACATTCGGAAGATCTACGACGCCTACGTGGCCGCCCGTCGGCGCAACAACGAGTCCGTGGACAACCTGCGCTTCGAGACCATGGAGCGGCGCCTGAAGAAGATGGTGCCGAAGCTCCAGGAGAAGCACGGCAAGAGCAACATCGACTTCAAGATCGTGCTGAAGAACGGCAAGGTCGGGCTGAAGCCCGTGGCGTCCGACTGACATCTGCCCTGCGCCGGGCTGCCGCGCGGCGCTCCCACGGAGCTCAGCGCTCGGCGTCACCGGTGCGGATGGCCACAGCGCGGGCATGCGCCTCGAGCCCCTCGAGGCGCGCCAGGCGCTGGAGAAGGCTCGCCTGCGCCGCGAGCGCCTCGGGCGTGTAGCGAATGAGCGAGGTGCGCACGATGAAATCGTAGACGCCGAGCGGCGACGCGAAGCGCACGGCGCCGCCGGTGGGGAGCACGTGGCTCGGCCCCGCCGCGTAGTCGCCGGCGGCCTCGGGCGTGTGGTAGCCGAGGAAGGCCGCGCCGGCGGCGCCGATGTCCTCGAGCATGGCCTCGGGCTCTGCGACGGCGAGGGCGAGATGCTCCGCGGCGAGCACGTCCGCGATGCGCGCGGCCTCGGCCCGGTCCCGGGCCACGAAGCAGTGCCCGTTGGCGCGCACGCTCACCTCGGCGATGGCCCGGCGCGGCAG
Organism: Myxococcota bacterium; assembly: GCA_039814655.1. Taxonomy (GTDB): domain Bacteria; phylum Myxococcota_A; class Polyangia; order Polyangiales; family Houyiibacteriaceae; genus CALCTH01. The sequence continues at coordinate 1,044 of JBCCAW010000068.1, forward strand.
GGACGCGAGCTGGGCCTCGAGCGCCGCGGCGACGGCGTCGGCCTTCGCCCGGGAGAGCGTGACGAGAAGCGGATAGGCGGCCTCGTCGTGTTCGGCCTGGCTGAGCAGGTCCGCGGCGACCACGGCCGGGTCCGCGCCTTCGTCGGCGACCACGAGGATCTCGCTCGGCCCGGCGATGGAGTCGATGTCCACGAGGCCGAAGACGAGGCGCTTGGCGCAGGCCACGTAGATGTTGCCCGGGCCGACGACCTTCTCGACGCGGGTCAGGGTCTCCGTGCCGTAGGCCGCGGCGGCGATGGCCTGGGCGCCGCCGGCGTCGACGACTTCCGTGACGCCGGCCACCGCGGCCGCCGCGAGAATCTCCGGCGTGGGACGCGGCGTGAGCAGCACGATGCGCTCGACGCCGGCCACCGCGGCGGGCACGGCGGTCATGAGCACGGAGCTTGGGTAACGCGCCTTGCCGCCGGGGGCGTAGACCGCCGCGGAGCGCACGGGGCGGACCCGCTGGCCCAGCATCACGCCGTCTTCTTCGTAGGAGAAGCCCGGGTCGCGCTGGTGCACGTGGTAGCGGCGAATGCGCTCCGCCGCCTCCGCGAGCGCCGCGCGGACCTCCGGCGCCACGGTCTCCGCGGCCGCGCGCCACTCGGACTCCGGCACCACGACGGAGCGCTGGCGCCGCGCCTCGAAGCGCTCCGTGAGCGCCACGACGGCGTCGTCTCCGCCTTCGCGCACCTCCGCGAGGATGGCCCGGACCGCGGGCTCGACGCGCTCGAGGTCCGCGTCGCCCCGGCGCGCGAGCTCCGCGAGGCGCGCCTCGAAGTCGCCCTCGTGAATGGTCAGCATGGCGGTGCCATAGCGCCCGGGGGCCGGCCCGTCATCGCGCCGCGAGGCCCTCGAGCTCGCGTCGCAGGTTGAGCCGCGCGGGCTCCTCGAAGCGCGCCTGGAGCGCCGGGTCCGGGAAGAGCATCGGGCTCGCGAGCATGCGCGCGAGGAAGCGGCCACGTCCGGCGCGGTACGCGAGCTCGGGCACGTGCGCGTATTCGGCGCGAATGGCCGCCGCGTAGGCGTCGTAGTCCGCCGGGGCGCTTCCCAGGATGGCGAGGTCGATGGACACCATCAGCGCGCCGAGGTCGTCGCCGCTGGACACCTCGTGGCCCGTGGTCAGGCGAATGAGCCGGGCGACCTCGGCGACCTCCGCGGCGGGCACATCCAGCAGCTCCAGCTCCGAGGCCGCGAGGTCGGCGCTCTTGGCTTCGTTGTCGCTTCTTCGCGGGTCGTAGACCGCGTCGTGGAAGGCCAGGGCCCAGCCGAGGAGACGCCGGTCCTTCGCGCCGGGCCCGACGAGCTCCGCGAGCAGGTCCAGTCAGGCCTCGATGTGGCCGAGGTCGTGGTAGTGCCTCCCCGGCGCGCCATAGGCCGCGCGAAGGCGGCGCATGACCGGCGCTGGCAATCCGAGGGCGTCCACGGGAGCATTCGAACGTCACCCTCCCCTTCTGGCAAGGGCGGCGCTTCGGAAGAGGATGCTTCGCTACGCCTACATCCACGGCTTCGCCTCGAGCCGTCACAGCTTCAAGGGGCAGGAGCTGCGCAAGCGCCTCGCGGACCGCATCGACGTCGAAACGCCGGACCTCAACGTGCCGAGCTTCCGAACGCTGAGCACGCAGGCCATGCTCCGGGAGCTCGACGCGCGGGACCGGGAGCGCGACTCGGAGGGCTGGGGCCTCATCGGCTCGAGCCTCGGGGGTTGGCTCTCGGCGCGCTGGGCGCAGCTTCACCCGGACCGGGTCCGCGGTCTGCTCTTGCTCTGCCCCGGCTTCGACCTCGCCACGCGCTGGCCGGTCATCATGGGTCCGGAGGCCATGGCGGCCTGGCGCCGCAAGGGCGTGCTTCCCGTGCCGGACGCAGAGGGCGCGCTCCAGCCGCTGCACTACGAGTTCTACCGCGAGTCGCTCCGGAGCGAGCCTTGGCCGGCGGTCCCGGAGCACATCCCGACGATCATCGTGCACGGCCGCCAGGACGAGGTGGTGCCCATCGCGAGCTCCCGGCGCTACGCCGCGCTGCACCGGCACGTGGAGCTCGTGGAGGTCGACGACGACCACTCGCTCGCCGCGAGCGTGGACGCGATCGAGGCGGTGCTTCGCCGCGAGTGGCAGCTCGGTGCGCGGCGCTGAGGCGTTTCAGGGCGCCGGAAAGGCCCGGCCGGCCGCGCACGCCGCGTCGAAGGCGGCGCGGTCGGCGATCTCGAGCACCGCGAGCTGATTGCCCGGCTGTCCCGGCGGCCGGGTGAGGTCCGAGCGCTGGTAGAACACGCGCAGCCCCGCGGCGGTCACGACGGGCTCCGGGTCGACCTTGGCGCGGAAGGCCGGGTCCGTGGGCGCCGCGCTGATGCGGCAGGTGGCCCGGACCCCGGCGAGCGTGCCCGCCGCGTCTTCGGTGAAGGCAGCCATCCAGAGCTCGTTCCAGGTGCAGTTGACGCCGCGGCAGCCCGGGCCCCGGTCGTCGCGGTCCGCGACCTGATAGGTCGCGTAGAGGTCGCCGTCCCAGCGGAAGACCTCGAAGCTGAGCGCGCTCGAGGCGCGTCCCTCGACGGCGCTCTGACCGGCGTCGTAGGCCACGGTCGCCCGCTCCGTGTAGGCGCCGCCCTCGTCGGCCTCGGCCAGGAGCAGCCCATCGGGGCCTCCGCCGTCGTTGGTGAGCAGGTAGCCGCGCCCACCGGCGCGGAAGGGGAAGACGTCGGGCAGGTTCGCGGCTCCGCGGGTCAGCGCCCGGGAGCGGAGCATGCCGGCCTCGAGGGTGGTCTCGTAGGCCTGCACCACGCCGTCTACCCAGCGCCCGGCCACGAAGCGCGCCTCGCCTTCGGGCCAGCGGGCGACGGAGATGAAGGTGCCGAAGGAACGCCCGCGCGGTCGCGACGCCTCCCAAACCAGCGTCGCCACGGCCTCCGCGTCGAGGTCCTGGAGGTAGACGGACTCCCGGTCCGCGTCCTCGTCGTGGCGGTGGAACGCCACGAGGCGCGCGCCGTCGTGGCCCCGGACCGGGTAGGGGTTGTTGAGCTGGGGCGTGAGCTCCGCCGGCAGGCGCACCGGGACCTCGGCCAGCATGGCGTCGCAGGGACCTTCGTCCCGCGGGGTGAGGACGACGAAGCTCCGGGTGTCTTGCCGGAGCCCGACGGCGAAGGTCTCGCCCGCCGCCTCGCCCAGCTGCATGGAGCCGCGGATGGAGAGGGCGACGTCGAAGGCGCAGCGGCGCGTGAGGGCGCCGTTGGCCTCGACGCGGAAGAGCACGGGGCGCACGGGCCCTGCCCTCCCCTCACGCTCGTTCAGCGTGGCCCAGCGGCCCTTCGGGGCGAGCTCCAGGTTGAGGCGCTCCGTGCCGTCCGCGTTGTCGAGGAGCAGCCGGTCGACGACGACGGCCGGGGCGACGCCGCCGTCGGTCAGCCCGCCATCGCCTCGGCCCGCATCCGGCGCCCCGTCGTCGCCTCGGCCCGCATCGGGCGCCCCGTCGTCCCCGGCGTGCGCGTCCGGCGCATCGAGCGCGTCCGGGCCCGACGCGGTGCAGGCGACCAGCAGCAAGACCGCGAGCCGCATCAGAGCCCGAGCATGTGGCACCAGACCGGCGCGTAAACGGGCGTGCCATCCGGGGCCCGCGGCGTGGAGCCATCGGAGATCGGCGAGCGGTGGAAGTTCTCGTCGTCGGGGCTCGTGGGCAGCCCGGTGACGAGCTGCTGGCTACCGCCGAAGGGCGGGTCCGCGCCGTCCACGCGGGTCGGGTCTCCGGGGATGCGCAGGTTGGTCCAGCTGTTCGGGAAGGCCGAGAAGAGCGGGTCTTCTTCGTGGGCGAAGCCGAAGGTCGCGCCGCCGGGCGTTTCCCGAGGCTGGCGCGTCCAGGGCGCGGGCTCCGTGCCGGCGAAGAGGAGCACGCGGTCCGCCTGGTCGAAGCGGCCGATCATGGCGGCGTGGCCCGAGCCCTGGGAGTGCCCGGCGAGGGCGAGGCGCGACCACGCCGGCGCGCCGGCTTCGAGGTAGCGGTCCCAGCCCAGGCTCTCGAGGGCCCGGGTCAGGCGGTTCAGAATCGAGTCCGCGGGACCTACCTCGACGTGCGGGCTCAGGTCCTCGCCGCGCAGGATCTCGAGGCGCAGCTTCTCCTGGCACCCGGGGTCGTCGTCGCGGGCGCAGACGGCGAAGATACGCACGTCGTTGACGTAGGCCAAAGCGAGCGCGTCGTCGCCGCCGGCGGCAGCATGGCGGAGCACGTCCTGGTAGTCCGCGGGGTCCGCGGTCGCGCCGGGGAAGAAGACGAGCAGGCGCCCGCTCGGCTCTCCCTGCGCGCGAGCGACGCGATGCGGCGGGTCGCCGGTGCGAATGGCCGGGTCCGTGTCCCGGGGCGCGAGCGTCTCGATGGGCACGGCCTGTGCTTCGACCGCGCCGCAGCGGAGCGCCTGACCCGCGTCGACGTCGGCGTCATTTCCAGCGTCGGCGCCAGGTGCAGCGTCGATGGCACCGTCAGCGCCGTCAGCGCCGTCAGCGCCGCCATCCCGCGCCGCCTCGCCGCCGCCCTCCCCGCACGCCAGCGCCAGCATCAGGAGCAGCCCCGTGGGGATGCCCGGGGTCTTCGCTCGGGTTCTCACGCTCACCTCCCGGCGCATGCGATGGCGCCAGGTGATCTCTACGGCGGAACGTCTGAAGGACGTCTCAAGCCAGGCGACGGGCGCGGCGCGTGCCGGCCCGCGTCGGGACGGGCGGGCAACCGGGTCGCCCACGCGGTCATCGCCAAAGGCGCAAAAACCCCTAGAAAAACGCGTAGGCGGGCTTCCCGAGAGAAGAAAACGCGACGCAAGCGCCTAGGCGCGGGTTTCGGAGCTCGAAAACGCGAAATTTCCGCTTAGGAACGCTCCTTTTTTTCCCGCAGAAGCGTTCTTAAGCGGTTTTCGGGCACCCGTTTGCACGGAAAGCCGTTTTTAAGCGCTTCGAAGGCTTCTGCAGCGTCCGGAAAGGCGTCTTAGGCGCTTCGGTGACGTTTTGGCGCTGCCGACCGGGGCGCTGAACGCGAGCGTCAGCTCGCTACGAGAAGGGGCACGTGCTTTGAAGGGTCCGCACGTCGGCGAGCCATGCCGCGTGCTCGGCTCGCGCGGGATCGATGAAGCCCCAGAAGCGGCGAGGCTCGGTCTCGCCGTTGGGCCGTGGCGCCTCGAACTCGAAGGTGAAACGCACCATCCCCGGCCGGACGACCCGGAGTGGGTCCTCGAAGTCCCGCGTGAGTGCAGCCTGGAGAATCCTCCGCCGAAGCTCGTCGGTGTCGCCGCGGCAGGTCTGCCGGGCAGACTCGAAAAGGTCCTCGTCGAGACGTACGACGACCGTGGCGTCGTGGGTGATCCGATGCTCGAGGGCGCCTTCGGACGATGGAACATCATCCGAAAGCGGCTCGACCACGACCAGCGTGAGCTCGTCGACGCAAACGCGGCGGCAACCACCGAGCGTGTCCCTCATGCCTCGGGCAAAGGCCACCGCCTCCTCGAAGCGCGCGAAATAGCCATTCGGGAGCCAGCCCCCACCGGACCAATGTGTCGTGTGCCGGTTCCCGCCTGAAGACGCCAGCGTGATGCGGGTCGAGGAGCAGCCCGTGCAAACGACGCCCCCCGCCGCGTCCTCCGGGGTTCCCCAGAAGTCCTGACGCGCGACGAGCTCCTGCACCTCCTGCGCCTGGGATGCGCTCAACACACCCCGGCATACCTCGCGGTCGCGGTCCGCAAGCACCAGGTAGCGCCCATCGAACCCCACCTCGAAGAGCGCGTACCGGCGTGTCCACTCCGCCTCATCGATGCGGAGCGCAAGCGCCGACCCGTCGGGCGCCGCCTGCTCCCACGGCGGCAGCGGCGGCTGCACGGTGGCGGTGCAGCCCGACAGCATGACCGCGACCAGCAGCGTGCGGAACACGACGGCAAGGTGACGGGCCGCGGGTGACGCGGCCGGCTCGGTATCAAGTCGAACACGAGTTCGGCGGCGGATGGCTCGCAAGCGGCCGTCGCGGACGACGCGTTGGATCTCCCGGCAGGCAGTAGTGGGCATGAAAGGACGCGACTTCGCGCAATGCCTCGCTAGGAGGCGCGGGGTAAGCGGAACCATGGACCGGTCCTGCTGGCTCCGCTTGGGTTCCTGTGCGAACAAGTGGCTGGGGGCTCGTTCTGCCGCGTCGAGTCCTCCGCCCCAGCTAATGGCTGCCCCGCCGGCCGCAAGGACCAAAAGAAGGATGCGTAACACCCGCCTGCAGATTATCTGCGTAATGGGCATCGCGTGCTCGAGCCCCGCCGAAGTGCTGGATATGATGGTGTTGCCGGACGCCCAACCTCCGGACACCGGACCCACAGATTTGGGCTGCGCCGATGGCGCGACCCGAGAGGAGCCTTGCGCCGGCGGATGCGGAGTCCTCGTAGAGAGCTGCGTCGAGGGCGACTGGGTGGCTGGAGACTGCGATGATTCGGGTTGCGGGCCTGAGCCATGCGAGCCGGGAACCGTCGACACAGAGGAGTGCGGCCGTTGCGGCACCCGCGAGAGATTCTGCACGGCGGACGAAGTCTTCACGCCCTTCGGTGACTGCACCGGCGAGGGCATCTGCCTCCCGGGGACCATGGAGGAGTTCCCGTGCGGCAACTGCGGAGTTGAGCAGGCGCGGTGCACGTCCGAGTGTGCCTGGGAAACCACGACGGTTTGCACGGGTGAGGGCGTCTGTACTCCTGGCTCGCTCGGCGACGAAACGGACGCAACGTGCACGGAAGAGAACTTCTCCCAGCGGCCGCTCTGTACGGAAGAGTGCGACTTCGAGCCCGGTTTTTGTGAGTACGCCGGGACCGACATCATGTTCCTCTTTCACTCGTATATACGTTCGGGGTTCTTCTCTGCCGAGGTGCCACCCGCGATGCGGGCGGCCGTCACCGAGCTCCAGCGGCGCGTCCCAAACGCTCGATTCGGCATCTCTACCTACGCAACGCTTTTGGACGGCTTCACCCCCTTCGGGGGCGAGGTCGCCTTCACCGATGATGTCCCCGCGTTCATGCGGGGTTACGAAGCGTTTCCGGACGTGATCGCGAACCCCAGGATCCTATCCTGGAACCAGGCGCTAGGGACCTTGGCGGGACTCCCGCCCCACCCCAACAGCCGCCCGTTCGTCTGCCGCGCCGACGAGCTGGATGGCGCTTGCTGGCGGCCCTTCGCGCGAAAGATCCTATTCTTTCACCCGGTTTTCGAGAACTCAACGAACGACGCCAGCGGTCTGTACGACGCGACGGGTCCCATTGAGGGAGCTGTGCCGCATGAATGGGACGACGTCGCTGCCGCCATCCGCAGGCTCGGTATCGAGTTAAAGATTTGGGATGGATGTCCTCCAGCAGGGTGTGAACCCTTTATCACGATGTTCCGTGATATCGGGCAGGACTATATTGCGAATAGAGAGCGTACAGGAGACCGTGATTTCGACCGGATCTTCTCTCTTGTGAACGACTGATATGCCGCAACTACAATGATAATTGGCAAACTACCCGTCGTCTTGGCTGACTCGACGGCCATTCTTGCGTCCGCAATCACGACCGGATGCGCCCCTATCAACGAGTAAACCTTTCAGTTAACGAGGCGCACGAGCAGACCATCAGAGCGGTAGAAGATTCTCTAGATCGTGTACGTTCTATGCAGAATCTTGAGTATGTTTTGAACGGGGCTGCGCAACCCGCCGTGAGCCTTGTCAGCAGGGATAGCATTGAAGGAGCGCCGATCGGGTCCCCAGGTGACAACCGCAAGGCCCATCGCGTCGACGGGCGTTTCGCATCCGCGCACGTCCACCATCACCACACCCTGGCCGCGGCGCTCGAGGCGCTCCCGCGCGCTCCAGCAGGGCGGCCCGTACTTCGGGTAACGTATGTTACGCAAAGTCGGGCGGGTTCATGCTGACTGTCGCCCAGGTGGGGGTCGCGGGGACGGCCGCGAATCGTGCCGGCCTCGGCGTAGTGGTCGACGTCGAGGCCGACGGCGGGACGCGCATTCGCCACGGCATGGGCGCGGCCGCGGCCTGCCGAGGATCGGGGGGCCACGCGCGTTCCCGCCATTCTCCGACGCAGCCATCGAGCAGGCTCGCCGGCTGACCGAGCCCTGCGGCCTGTGGGAGGTCGCGGAGCCGCTGCGCTGCGTCCCGGCGCCGGGTCTGCCGGCAGCTGGGGTTAGCCTGCAGGCATGCGTTACTTGCTTGCTTGCTGCGCGGGTTTCGCCCTCGCGTGTTCCTCCACGGTGCGTCCAGCGGACGCCGGCGACGCCGGGATCATCGACGTCGAGATGGGCCCCGCCGACGCGGGCCCGGACCTCGTCGTCGACGCGGGCGCAGACTCCGGCACCGACCTCGGTGTCGCCGACCTCGGCGCGGACGCCATGTCCGACCTCGACTTCGACACGACCCCGCCGGTGGTCGTCTTCGCGAGCCCGCCGGAAGGCTCCCGAGGCGTCTGCGCCGACGCGACCTCGGAGCTTCGTCTCGTCTTCGACGAGCCCATGGACTTCACGGCGGCGCGGCTGCGCCCCGTGGGCGGCCCGGGCTCGCTCGGTGCGCCCGTCGTGTTCTCGTCGACGGAGGTGCGGGTACCCGTCGAAGGCCTGGCCGACGCGACGGCATATCGCATCGAGCTGATGGGCTTCGAAGACGTCGCTGGGAACCCGCTCGATGGCGGGCCGCTGCTCGGCGACGGCGCTCTCGACTTCGACACGGGCGAGGAGACCGAACTGCCCGTCGTGATCTGGTCGACGCCTGGCCAGGGCGAGGTGGGCGTTTCGGCGAGCCTCGCCGAGATTCGCCTCGTCTTCAGCAAGGACATGGACACGAGCACCACGCCCGCGGGCTTTTCCTTCTCCGACGGAACGATCACCGAGGAGCTCGCGGCGGACGGCTGGATCGACGATCGGACGCTCGCCATCGACGTCGTGGGGCTCGTCTCCGCAGACTTCCGCACCTACGCGCTCGACCTGACCCCATCGACGCTCGGGCCGCTCCTCGGCCCGAGCCCCTACCTCGCGGTTCCGCCGCCGGGCGCGCTCGTCTTCACCGTCGGGAGGGACCGCTTTTCGCCTAGCGTGTTCCGCTGCACCCCCGCGGAAGGAAGCGTCGTGCCCGCGACAGACCTCATCCGCTGCGAGTTCGATGAGCCGATGCTGACCGCCGGGGAGACGGCGATGCTCGAAGACGGGAGCGTCGTCGCCGGTCGCAGCACCGTCGAGCTCGAGCGCCGCGACGGCACCACGCGGACGCTCACGGGCGTCTGGAGCCGGGCCGACAGCACCTTCACTTTGAACGTCTTCGGCGTGCTCGAGGCCTTCGAGAGCTACTCCCTCGACTTCTCGGACTTCCGCGACGAGAGCGGGCAGCCCCTCGACGGTAGCGTCTACCTCGGCGACGGCGCGCTCGACTTCGAGACGCGGTGAGCGGGCCGCCCCCTCGGTCAGACGACCGCGTGGGTGGGGCCGCGCCTACGCCTCTCGTTCGCCAGCGGCCGCGCGCGCCGCTGCGACGGTCTCGGCCTCTTGCGGAGCTCCGTCGACTGCGACCCGCGCGCGCACCGCACGGCGGGCGCCCGCGAGGAGACCGCGGATGGCCTGCACCTCCTCCCGCGAGGCCCGGTCGACCTGGAAGATCCGGTCGCCGTCCCGGCCCGCGAGGGTGAGGCCGAGGCCTTCGTCGGGGTCGCCCGTACCCAGACGAAGCCCCATCGCGTCGACGGGCGTCTCGCGTCCGCGCGCGTCCACCATCACCACACCCTGGCCGCGGCGCTCGAGGCGCTTGCGCTGGGGAAAGAACCTTCGAAGGAGGCCCTCGAAGCCCACGCCGGCGGCGATGAGCAGACCGCTCGCGAGGCAAATCACGGTGAGTACGTTGAAGCGCGGCAGCGCCGTGCTGGCGGCGACGACGAGCGTGGCCAGCGAGAGGAGCAGCGCCAGAGGGCCACGGAGCGGCGAGATCGGCCGATGGCCCTCGAGCACCACGGGCTCTTCGCGAAGGGGCGCAGGCCCAAGGCGCTCGAGATGCCGGCGATGCCGGTCTTCGACCGCTGACGCGACGAAGGTGTCGTGCTCGAGGGTGCCACCCAGGGTGTCGAGCACGCGCCGCAGCTCGTCTTCGGCGAGCGCATCGGCCGGCACGTGCACCATCGCCCGGCCGTCGCGCGTTCGCAGCTCGAGGCGCTCGACGTGGACGGGCCCGAACCCGCCCGCGCGGCGGAAGACACGCAGCTCCCGTGCGCCGAAGCGACGCGGCGGCCTACCCGCCTCGTGCAGCTCGGCGCTCTGGTCGGAGAAGACCGTGAGCCGAACACGCGGCTCGCCCTCGCGGCCGTCGTGCAGCAGCACCTCCGCCACCACCGGCCGCGACGGCTTCCGATAGCCGCTCCCCTCGTCGTCGGATTCGGTCACGTCCCGTACCCCCACCCGCTTCGATGCGCGTCAGCGGGACCGTTGGCCGCCTCCGCCGGGGCCCGCGTTCACCCTCAGCTTGCTTCGCGCGCCCGCCCCTCGCGGAGCTCTACCAGCCTCGCCTCGAGCTCCTCGCCGAGGCGTCCGAGGGCCGTGAGCGCCGCCTCGGCCGTTTGTCCGTCGAGGTCCTCGTCGAGCTCCTGGGCCTTGAGGATCATGCTCTCGAGGCGCGCGCCGGCACGCTGGAGCTTCTCGAGGGCCTCGCGGGCCTCCGTGCCCTCCACCTTGCGGAAGACCAGCGGGTGGAAGTTCCGCCGGAGCACGGCCACGGACTGGTCCTCGTCGAAGACCGCGCGCTTCAAGCCCTCCAGGGCCTCCGGGTCCGGCGGCAGCGCGTCGTCTTCTTCCGCGGAGCGCTCCTGCTGGCGGAGCGCCTTGGCCAGGTAGTCGACGCTCTCGACGCTCGGCAGGGGCTGGGCCACGCCGTCGCGCTCGAGCACCTGCGGCGCGTGCTCGGCGACCACCGCGTAGGAGCCGGTCAGCTTGTCGACGGTGGCCTTGGTCAGCAGCAGCTCGTCCTGGCAGTAGCGCTGAAAGTCCTGGTAGCCCCACTCGAGGTAGACCTGGCTGCGCTTCACCTGCGTGAGCACTTCCGCCATCTCGACCCAGCTCCGCTTGAAGATGCGCGCGCGGCGAACGATCTCCAGGCGCAGGCGGTCGGCGCCCTGCGCCGCGAGGTCCTCTTCGAGTTGCCGGAGCCGGTCGTCGGTGCGCGTCATGGGCCGCCCGGTGTAGCACGCCCCGGGGCCAACAACCGCCGGGCCGAGGACGCTGGTACTAGACGTCCTCGCCGGCGTAGCGCCAGGCGAGCGTCGCGTCCGCGTGGAAGGGGCGCACCACGTCGCCGCCGACGCTCAACGTGTGGGGGACCGGCACCGGCGCGCGCTCGAGGCGCACGCGCTCTTCGTTGAGCGGCAGGCCGTAGAAGGCCGGCCCGAACTCCGAGGCGAAGGCCTCGAGCTTGGCGAGCGCTCCCTCTTCGTCGAAGACCTTGGCGTAGGACTCGAGCGCGTAGGGCGCGCCGAAGATGCCCGCGCAGCCGCAGTCGGACTCCTTGGCCGACACGGAGTGCGGCGCCGAGTCCGTTCCCAGAAAGAAGCGTGCGTCGCCGGACGTCGCCGCCTCGCGGAGCGCCAGCCGGTGCTTCTCCCGCTTGGCCGTGGGCAGGCAATACATGTGCGGCCGGAGCCCGCCTTCGAAGAGTGCGTTGCGGTTGATCTCGAGATGGTGCGGCGTGATCGTCGCGCCCATCTTCGCGTGGCCGCGCACGAAGGCCACGGCCTCGGACGTCGTGATGTGCTCGAGCACGATGCGGAGCTCCGGGAAGTCCGCGCGGAGCGGGCCGAGCACCCTGTCGATGAACACCGCTTCCCGGTCGAAGACGTCGACGTCCTTCGCCGTGACCTCCCCGTGGACGAGCAGCGGCATGTCCGCGCGCTGCATGGCCTCGAGCACCGCGCGAATGGCCGCGACGGAGGTCACGCCGTGGGCCGAGTTGGTCGTGGCGTGCGCCGGGTAGAGCTTGCAGGCCGTGAAGACGCCCTCGCGAAAGCCGGCCAGGACCTCCTCCGGGGAGATCGTGTCGGTGAGGTAGGCCGTCATCAGCGGCTCGAAGGCCACGCCCTCGGGCACCGCGGCCCGGATGCGCTCCCGGTAGGCGCGGGCCTGGGCCATCGTCGTGATGGGCGGCTTGAGGTTCGGCATCACGATGGCGCGGCCGAACTGGCGCGCCGTGTAGGCCGCGACGCCGGCCAGCATCTCGCCGTCTCGGAGGTGCACGTGCCAATCGTCCGGGCGGCGCATGACGAGCTCATCGGTGGGCATCAGGGCCCTAGGAAGCCGGCAGGGTGGCGCCGGCGCAACCCGGAAGCGCGGGCGCCTCTTGCCGGGCCCCGCGCGGATGCCATCCTGCGCCGCCCATGAGTGAGCCCTCCTCCCTGCGCCTCCACGACACGCTGACGGGCGACAAGACGCCCTTCGAGGGCGCCGAGCCCGGCAAGGCGGGCATCTACGTCTGCGGTCCAACGGTCTACGACTTCGCGCACCTCGGCCACGCCCGCTGCTACGTCGTGTGGGACGTGCTCATTCGCCACCTCCGCGCGCGGGGGCTGGAGGTGAACTACGTCCGGAACATCACGGACATCGACGACAAGATCCTGAAGCGCGCGGCCGAAAAGGGCGTCGCGGCGACGGAGCTGGCTGCCGAGTTCATCGTGCACTTCCAGGAGGACATGCGGCGCCTCGGCAACCTCGACCCGGACGTGGAGCCCAAGGTGAGCGAGCACCTCGGGGAGATCATCGCGATGATCGAGACGCTCATCGCCAAGGGCCACGCCTACGCGAGCGACGGCGACGTGTACTACGCCGTCGAGAGCTTCCCCGAGTACGGCAAGCTCTCGCACCGGAAGCTCGACGCGCTCAAGAGCGGCGCGAGCGAGCGCCTCGACGCCACGCAGACGAGCCGGAAGCGCCACCCCTCGGACTTCGCGCTCTGGAAGGGCGGCGACGAAGGCTGGGAGAGCCCCTGGGGACCGGGCCGACCGGGCTGGCACATCGAGTGCTCGGCCATGTCCACCAAACACCTCGGCGCCACGCTCGATCTGCACGCCGGAGGCCTCGACCTGGTGTTTCCGCACCACGAGAACGAGATCGCCCAGAGCGAGGGCGCCACCGGGGAGACCTATTGCCGCCACTGGATGCACAACGGCTTCGTGCAGGTGAACGGCGAGAAGATGGGCAAGAGCCTCGGGAACTTCTTCACGGCCCGCGTGCTCTTCGAGCGCGTCGAGCCGGAGGCCGTGCGCCTCTGGACCATGACCGTGCACTACCGCTCGCCGCTCAACCTCGACTTCGAGGTCGACGACGCCGGCGAGGTCACGTCCTTTCCGCAGCTCGAAGAGGCCGAGCGGCGCGTGGAGTATCTCTACGAGACCGTGCGACGGCTGGCGGCGCTCCCGCCGAAGCGCATCGTGGAGCGGCCCGACGCCCTCCCCGAGGGCATCGCGGGCTTCGCGACCTCGCTCCAGGCCTCCCTCGACGACGACCTCAACATGCCCCAGGGCCTCGCGGCCATGGGGGAGCTGCTCCGCGCCATCAACGAGCTGACGGAAAAGGCGAAGGGCAAGAAGGGGAAGGTCGCCCGGCCCGTGGTCGAGGCGGCGCAGAACGCGCTGGCGCTCCTGGGACGGGAGCTCGGCCTCGGGCTCCAGGACCCGGACGCGGTCTTGCTGCGCATCCGCGACCGGCGCGCCGCGGCGCGCGGCATCTCGGGCGACGAGGTGGCCACGGCCCTTCAGGCGCGCGTGGATGCGCGGGCCGCGAAGGACTTCGAGCGCGCGGACGCCATCCGCGCGGAGCTCGCGGCGCGGGGCGTGGAGCTGCACGACACACCCGACGGAACGCGGTGGACCGTTCCTTCATAGCGAACCGGACCCTACGTCGTCCTACATGTCGACGCGGTTTCCGGGGAAAGAGCACGTCACTTTCCCTTCCGCGGCGGCGCCGGCTCTGAGAGAGTGGGAACCGTGGCGCCGACACCGGTCGCGACGGGGACGCTCGAGAGCACGCCCCTCCAGCACGTGGTGCTGTCCATCCTCAACCGACAGATGAGCGGCACGCTCGCCGTCTGGCCCGATGAGGAAGGACAGGATGGACAGGACCGCGTGTACTTCGAAGACGGTCGCGCCGTGCGAGGCCGACTGATCGAAGACGCGACCTCCTTGGCGCTCGGGCTTCTGCCGCTCTTCCGCCGGAAACGGGCGCCCTATGCCTTCTACGAGCAGGACCTCTGCGGCGAGTCGGCGTTGCGGGAGCCCGTGGACACCTTCGCGCTGCTGGCGGCGTCCGTGCGCGGGCCGCTACGCCAGGACGCCGCGGACCGGCTCTTCGAGCAGTTCGAGGGCAAGCCCGTGCGCTTCGCGTCGTCCTTGGTGGAGCGCTTCCGGCTGATGGACCGAGAGACGGCCTTCGTGGACATGCTGCGGGCCGAGCCGCGTCCCATATCCGAGCTTCTGGAGGCCTACGGGGACGCCAAGGTGGCGCGCCGCGTGCTCTACCTCCTGGCGCTGACCGGCGGCCTCGAGGCCTACAGCGCGCGGGAGCGCCCCAGCACACCGGCGGAGAACGCGGCGGCGGCGCGCGCGCTCGCGCGGCGAATTCGCGAGAGCACGCCCACCTTCGGCGTGGACCGGCGAAACACCGCCGCGCAGATCGCCCGCGCAAGAGTGTCGTCCATGCCGGCGAGCGCCGAGTCCAGGCCCTCCCCGGCTCCGGCGTCGAAGGCGGCCACGACGAGCGAGGCGCCGGCGCCGGACGCCGCCCGCGCTCCGAGCGAACCCTCGGCCCCCGCGGCCGGGGGTCGCCCCGCGCTCGCGCCGGAGCCAACGGAGCACGCGCTCCCCGTACCCGAGGAGGACACGCCGCCCATCGTTCCGGGGCCCACCGCGGGCGCCACGCCGCCGCCGCCCCCGCCC